>DAOWFO010000010.1 GCA_030637965.1 Thermoplasmata archaeon | reverse complement strand
TTGGGATTATCACCACAATATTAGTAATAATACCAGAGGTTAAAAAACCAGAAAATAAAGAAGAATGGATTGAAAAAAAGAAATAGTTATGAAATTGAAGATTTGAAAGGGAGGGGGAGCAGGTATCCTACGAAAGGAGAAAAAAATATAAATTATATTATTAGGATAAATGGTAAGATAATAGACATATGAACAAAAATAAATTTGACAAAATAAAGATTAAACTTAAAAATGCAAGTGTTGGAATAGCAGGTATTGGTGGTCTTGGTTCCAATGCATCTATCGCACTTGCCCGTGCTGGAATAGGACGTTTGGTGTTAGTCGATTTTGATAAAGTTGATATAAATAATTTAGACAGACAGTATTATTTTTTGGATCAAATTGGTCAATTAAAGGTAAATGCAATGAAAGAAAACATTAGAAGGATTGATCCAAAAATTAAAGTTGAAGCTTATAATCTTAAATTGAAAAGAGGTTCAATGTATTATCCATTCAAAGATATAGATGTAGTTATTGAGGCACTAGATGAAGCATCCATAAAAACAGAATTTATTGAAGAAATATTATTAAATCTCCCTGAAAAACCAATTGTTGCTGCATCAGGGGTTACAGGATATGGGCATTCTGATAGAATTGTAACAAAACGTTTAGGTAACCTCTATATGTGTTATGATAAATATGCCATTTCTAGCAAAGATGATGTACTTATGGCACCCCGTGTGTGTCTAATAGCAAATTGGGAAGCAAATTTGGCAATAGAGATTATATTAGGTGAAGACAAGTGAGTATCGAAGTTAACGGTAGAAAAGTTGACTGGGTTGAAAATGAAACTATCAAACAATTACTAAAGAGAGTGAAATATACCTTTCCACTTGTTGTGGTAAAAATTAACAAAGAAGTTATTCCAAGGAAAGATTTTTCGAATGTTGTTGTACCAGACAATTCAAAAATTGATGTTATTCATATGATTAGTGGTGGATAACTAGATTATATTTATGAAATAACGGAATTCAAAACAGTAAGAACTGAAAAACTAAATGCAAAGAAAAAATAGGTAATATACATAAATGTCCATGCGGAAGTATTTTCTAAAAACTTACTTTTTTTATCATCTCTAATCATTAAATAAAATATGAAATAGCCAGGTATTGCTAAAAATGTTAGTAACCAAAGATATGAACCTAATATTCCGATATCAATTAATATAGGAACAATACTAAATGGAAAAAACATAAATGGTAAAGCTATGAAAGCAGCTTTTTTAATTCCAAATGTGTTAATTAATGTATTTGTACCAGTTTTTTTATCAGCATAACAGTCCGTAATGTCTTTTGTAATTGAACCACCAATCAAAAAGAACATGGCTATAAAACCAATAGTAACTGGTACTGGTTGTAACGAATTTGCAAAAACACTCCATGATGCCAATACACCTAACATACCCCTAGGAATTGCAACCCAAATTTGATTTAAAAATAAAAAATCCTTCATTCGAGGAGCTATCGAATAGGTTATTGTAAATACTGCTATTAGAACAATAAAAATTGTAAACATAATGTTAATTGTAGTAGCCATGTAAAAAGCTAATATATACAAGATGACAGCCAATGTTTTTGCCTGATTTATTGTAACTAATCCTCTAGGTATTGGTCGATATGATTTGGATATTTTATCTGATTTAAAATCGGCAGCCTGATTTAATGCATTTGAAGCAGCATTCAAAACTGCGAGAGTAAAACTTGCAGGAAGTATTGTACTCCACAGCAAATTAGATAAATCACCTGTTTTTCCAGAATGGAAGAAACTTGCAATCATTATACACATCGATACAATAATTGGAGCAAGTAATGTAAAGGGACGGATTAACTCTATATATCCAAAGGCTCCTTTTTTAAAATGGGTGGTTCTCATTTTTTTTTACACCTGCAACAATATTTTACTCAATATTGAAATATAAAGGTTGTTGGACATTTGTTACCAGATAGGAAAAAATTACTATTGTTAGTAGTAACAAGACAGAAATAACATATATTTTATATTGACAAAACATTAAGAATATAAAGTAATGAGTGAATAAAATGTCGCAGTTTAGAGGATTTATTGCTGTAGATATTGATTCTTTTCCGAAATTATTGGAATTCGAAAGAGAATTAAAAGATACAGCAGCAAATATAAAACTTGTAGAACCTGAAAATGTTCATATCACCCTTAAGTTTCTTGGCAATACCGATGAAAATTTGATAGATACAATTGAGAAGGTTATAAAAAATGCAGTACAAGGAGTTAATAAGTTTAATATTAAGTTGGAGGGAGCTGGTGTTTTTCCAAATCAAAAATATATAAAAGTTATTTGGTTAGATATCAAACAAGGGGAAAAACTGGGTATCATCGCACAGAAAATCGATGAAGATTTACATGAGATAGGATTTAAAAGAGAAAAAAGAAAATTTTCTGCTCATCTGACAATTGCACGTGTTCGATCCATTAAAAATAAAGAAAAACTATTATGGGTAATTGAAAAATACAAGGATTCAAAATTTGCAGAATTCGATGTTAATTCAATCAAATTGAAAAAAAGTGAACTCACTCAAAAAGGACCAATATATACAAATCTAAAGAATATAAGACTATAAATATGGGGGGCGATAAACGTCGTAGAATCATGGTTAATTTCTCTTGGTTTGATTAATCTTATATTATTAGCCATTAGCCTTATTATTTTTATGCCAAAGAAGGTTTATAAAACAAGCATTACCGAGTTTTATAGTATCTTCAAAGAACATTTTTTATATATATTAATAATCTTTGGAGTTGTAATTTTACATTTAATAGAAGTTAATATAATTGATTCGGTTGTAACAGCATGGATTGGGTATGACTTTACTTATAATATCCAAAATATTGAGGGAGATATTGTATCTCAGTTTTCACAATATTGGTCACCTGTTATAGTTTACTTTTTTGTTATTATGTATATTGCAGTATACCCTTTTACGCTATGGTTTTCACCAATATATTTTATTGGAAATAATCAAAAAAATGCAATGAAAACTCTTGCTTATGGAACGCTATTGATATATGTCATTACACTTCCATTCTATCTTTTTTTTCCAATAACAAATGTTTATACGTTTTATAATTTAGAATCTACACTAAACAACGCGATTCCTGCAGTTGAAAACTTATTTTATCTTACAACTACCCATAATAATTGTTTACCGTCTCTGCATGTTGCCATGTCAATTCTATTAGCTCGATCTGTTCATTTGACTAGAAATAAAAGATTATCATATTTTTTATATTTCTGCATGGCCTCTGTTATCATTTCAGTTATCTATTTAGCTATACATTGGATTATAGATGTAATATGTGGTGCAATAATAGCCATTGTAATAATATTCATATTGGATTATTTTATCAAGGACGAATAAAACATGCAATCATCCGTAATTATTGAAAAAAAAGTATTAAAAATTATTAATCCTACTAAAAAAGATAGAGGGAAACTTGAAAGTGTTATACAGGAATTAAAGAATCAAGTAAATAAAGAAATTAATAATAGAAAGCTACCTATTTCTATTAAACTTGTTGGATCCACTGCAAAAGATACATATGTGAAAAACAATTTAGATATTGACTTATTTCTATTGTTTCCCTCATCTTTTTCTAAGCAAGATATTGCAAAAATTTCGCTTTCAATTGGAAAAATAATTCTTAAAAATACCAAGGAATCCTATGCAGAACACCCTTACCTAAAAGGATTCTTAGAAGGATATAAAGTCGAAATAGTACCTTGCTACAGGATCGAAAATGCATCACAAAAACTATCTGCAGTTGATAGAACACCCCTTCATACAGAATACATCAAAAACCATTTAAACGAATCTCAAAAAAATGAAGTTCGTTTGTTAAAACAGTTTCTAAACGGTATTGGATGCTATGGAGCTGAAGCAGAGATTGAGGGGTTCTCTGGTTATTTATGTGAAATTTTAATTTTAAAATTTAGGTCTTTTATAAATTTTATACAAAATGCTTCAAATTGGAAAATTGGTGAAAAACTTTCCCTCTCTGAAGAAGATATTATCTCTTTTGATACTCCACTTACATTTATTGATCCTGTTGATAATGAAAGAAATGTCGCTTCTGCATTATCTGTGATGAAATTCAAACTATTCGTAAATGCATGCAAAAAATATTTGGAAAATCCCATTATAACATTCTTTTTTCCAAATAATGTACATCCATGGTCATTAAAAAAGATAAAAAATGAAATTCAAAAACAAAATTCTCTCTACGTTGGGGTAGTATTTTCTAAACCAGAAATCATTGATGAGAATTTATATCCACAGATACGTAAAGCAGTCCGATCTATATGGAATGCCTGTGAGAGATATGGTTTTAAAATCTATGATGTGCCTTTTTACTTAGACGATATTGAAAAAAAGATCTTTATAATAATTATAACAAAAAAAGAATCGCTTTCAAAAACATATATTCATATTGGACCCCCTATTAAACTCAAAGAGAATATAAAAAATTTTGTAGCTAAATGGGAAGAAGAAACATATGTTGTAAAAAAACCTTATGAAGAAAATGGTAGAATGTTTGTTGAAATTGAACGAGACTACACAGAAATAAAAGATTTTTTAAAGGATAGAGTCGGGAAACTAAGTATGGGGAAACATCTTGGTAAATTCGTAGGTGGCAATTACCAAATAATTGGATTTGATTGTCTCTTGAATGAAAATCTAAAAGTCTTTTGGACTGGATATCTAGATAAAAAGATGTCTTGGGAACGATAGAAACCAAATGTATATATTTTAGATATTTGATATTTAATATGAATGAAAACAATAGGAATATACACAAAAAATTTTTCTTTGTATCATGACCTTTTAAAGGTACTTAAAAGGAGAAGAATACCGTATGTTTCCTTATTGTCTATCAATAACATTCCTCGTCGAATTGGAGTAGTATTAACCTCACATAATGAGTTGCATGATTTAAAAACTCAAAAGGGATTAGCAGCAGATGTATATGATAGTATTGACCATGCAGTGGATATCGCTTTACAAATCCTGATTGGTAAGGAACTATATTCAAAGGTTTATATTGGCATCGACCCAGGTGAAAAACCTGGCATTGCAGTTGTTGGAGATGATTTACTATTACAAAAAACACATGTTAAATCTCCTGAGGAGGTTGTAGAAATTGTAAAAAGATTTTTAAGAGAATATCCTGCAATAGAATGTTTAATCCGTGTAGGTCATGGATCAATTATAACAAGAAATAGGATAATAAATACTTTAATTCCATTGGAATTACCCATTGAGATTGTTGATGAAAGTAAAACAACGTCTTCACAACAAACAAAAAGGTCCGATAGAGACAGTGAAGCAGCAGCATCAATTGCATTACTTAAAGGTGGAAAAGTTCAAAAACGTCAGCCATTAAAACCAACTAGAGGGGATATAAGGAGGGTTCAGGAACAGAGTAGATATATTACAGAAGGAATTCTCTCAATTTCAGAGAAAACCGCTCTTGACGTATTGAGAGGAGACATAAGTCTAAAGGAAGCGATAGAAAACGAAAAATCCAATAAAAAACACAAACGTTTATGAGCTTGTCTCATATGCCCATTAGGAAATAACGATGAATGTTAAAAGAGCTTTAATAAGTGTTTATGACAAGGGTGGTCTAGCCAATTTTGTAAAAGGGTTATATAAACTTGGAATAGAAATTTTTTCAACCGGAGGAACTGCATCTAACTTACAGAAGGCGGGAATCAAGATAAAGGAAATATCAGATGTTACTGGTTTTCCAGAAATTCTTGATGGAAGAGTTAAAACTCTCCACCCAATAATCCATGCAGGCATTCTTGCTAAAAGAAATAAAAAGGAACATATGGAAATTATTAAAAAACATGAGATAGGAACTATCGATCTCTTGGTCTGTAATCTATATCCATTTGAAAAAACCATAAAAAAACAAAATGTAAGCATGGAAGAAATCATTGAAAATATCGACATTGGAGGACCTACACTAATTAGAGCAGCAGCAAAAAACTATCAAGATGTAATTGTAGTTACAAATAAAAATCAATATAATGATGTTTTAAAATATCTTAAATTAAAAGGAAAACTTAGCATAAAAGAAAAAGAAAAACTTGCCATTGATGCTTTTTCGCACACTGCTCAATATGATTCTATAATATCAAATTATTTAAGGAAAAAATGGACAAATGATATTCTACCCGATATAAACAGCATATCAATGAGAAAAATACAGGCTATGAGATACGGTGAAAACCCCCATCAGAAAGGAGCATTCTATAGATCCCTGCCAGAAATTTACGAACCTTGTATTTCTAATGCTATAAAGCTTCAGGGAAAGGAATTATCATTTAACAATATTCTTGATGGAGACTGTGCTATTGAATGTGTAAAGGAATTTGAAGAACCAACTTGTGTTATAATAAAACATTCAACACCTTGTGGAATTGCAAGTGCGAGCAATCTTTTACAAGCATGGAAAGATGCTTATGCAACTGATACATATTCTCCCTTTGGAGGCATTATATCATTTAATAGGGCAATAGGAAAAGATATTGCAGAAGAGCTATCTAATCTCTTTTTAGAAGTAATTATTGCACCAAATTTTACTAAAGAAGCGCGCGATATTTTTAGGAAAAAAAAGAATCTTAGACTTTTAAAGTTGAAAGGACTTGATAAAAAAATTCCAAGGAAAGGAATAATTTTCAGAAGTGTCATTGGTGGCTTTCTTTCTCAAGAAAGAGATATAATTTCAAAAAACAAAAATGAATGGAATATTGTGACAGAAATGAAGCCGACAGAAAAGGAACTTAAATCCATGGAATTTGCTGTAAAATGTGTGAAACACGTTAAGTCAAATTCTGTTCTTTTTGTAAAAGGAACGCATACCGTTGCTATCGGTGGGGGGCAGACAGCACGTGTAGATGCTGCATGGATTGCCATCAATAAAGGTAAAGACAACATAAAAGGCTCTATAATGGCTAGTGATGCGTTTTTCCCATTTAGAGATGGTATTGATGTCGCAGCAGAAGCAGGTGTAAAAGCAATAATTCAAGCAGGTGGCTCCATTCGTGATAATGAAGTAATTGAGGCTGCAAATGAACACGGAATTGCAATGGTTCTTTCAGGGCAAAGGTACTTCAGACATTAACGTACTAAATTTCTTTAAGGAAAAATGCATGTCTTATGAAAATGAAATTTAATGTAAAAACAAGGGATGGTCCTGCAAGAATTGGCGAATTTGAAATTAATGGGAAAATAATAACCACACCAAATATCCTTTTTTTAAACACTTCTAAATTTCCATCTCCCGATTTTGCAGAAATAATAATTACTAGTAATAATCCCAAAATTGAAAAACCATCTTTAAAAGTGTCAAATAGCTTGTTTTTTAATTCACAGCAAACAAAAAAGGATAAATTTACGATCTCAGATTATTTTATTTATCCAAAGGATCTACCAAAAGAATTACATTTCTCTGCATTAGAATCATACGATAAAAAAGATGGAATATGTTATATTATACCAGGTATTAAAGAAACCATTTTTGAAACATTAGAAGATAATCCGTCGTCTTTTTTTATTGTTGGAGATGCTCATCAACTTTTTCATCAACAATCAAAGTTTGTGGATTTCGTTATAGAACTAAGAGAAAAAATTGGATATCAAAAAATTATACATCTTCCATATATTGGAGACCCAATAAATATTTCACTATTGATTTATATGGGAATTGATTTTTTTGATTCATTATCTGCAATTATAGCTGCTAGAAATAAAAATCTACAATTTCCAACAGGTAATTATAATATCAACAAATTAAAAGAGATACCTTGTAGTTGCCCATCATGCAAAAGATTCAAAGGACTGCCTTCAGTAATGACTTTTGAACAAATACTAAGCCATAATTATCTCGTATTATTTAATGAAATAAAACTGGTGAGGAATGCAATCTTCAATGGAAATTTACGTGAACTTGTTGAGACGAGAGTTAGAGTTAGTCCAATATTAACAGCAATACTGAAATGTCTTGACCAACAACATTATAACTTTATAGAAAAAAGAACTCCAATAATACGGAAAAGTCGACTATTTGCAACAACAAGTGATGCGTTATATAGAGCTGAAATAAAACGTTTTCAAGATCGGGTGATAAATCGATATTATAAACCAAAAAGTGCTAAGATACTTCTCTTTTTACCTTGTTCTGCAAAAAAACCATACTCATTTTCAAAATCTCATAAGAGATTTAGAGAAAAGATCTACAGTTTAGATAACCCCCATATAATTCATGAAGTAGTAATAACCTCCCCCATAGGTATTGTTCCTAGAGAGTTGGAATTAACCTATCCTGCATCTGCATATGATATCCCTGTAACGGGATATTGGAATGAAAATGAAAAAAGAATGATCCAAGATTTGTTAAAAAGATATTTAGATATTAATAAATACGAAAAAATAATTTTACACCTCCCACCAAATATTAGAGAATTCATTGATAAAACCATTGTAGAATACAAAGACACCAAGATTAAAAGCAGTCCTACTTCCAATGATTCGTTAAAAAAATTATTACATGTATTAAAAAAAGAAACGTTAACTTATGATAAAGTGAAACTCTCTAGGAGGAAAAGAGAAAATTTAGAATCGCTTGCATCTTATCAGTTTGATAAAAAAATATCAAAAAAGCTTCTAAAAGATTGTGAGATAAAAGGAAGATACCCCTATCAGAAAATAATGTATAATAATAAGCAACAAGGAATGTTAACAAGAGAAAGAGGGCTTATTTCTTTAACACTCAATGGTGCCAAAAAAATTGCAAAATTCAAAAAGTATTGGGCAGAAATATATGATGATTTCAATTTAGAGGGATCTGTTTTTGCTCCAGGTGTAAAAGATGCTGATGAATTAATTAGAGAGGGCGATGAAATCTATATATTGCAGGGTAATAAACTATGCGCTGTAGGTGTTGCCCAAATGAACGGAGAAGAAATGAAAAAATCCACCCATGGTCTAGCCATAAAAGTTAGACACAAAAATTAGTTTTATCTTTTACTTCTTTATTACTTTGTATCACTTTGTGTCAGTATTTCAAGTTGAAATTTTCGAAAGATAACACACCTTTGAAGACATGAACATAAAATATAAATCATGGTCACTTATTCCAAAATACCAGAGTAAAAAATGAAACCAGAGATACATAAATCTAGCTTTGTTGCAAAAACTGCAGTAATAATTGGAAATGTTAAAATTGGGGAAAACTGTGGTGTTTTTCCAAACGCAGTAATTAGGGGGGATCAAAACTCAATATATATTGATAATGGATCCAATGTCCAAGATTGTTGTGTAATACATACTGATGAACAGCATCGCGTAATGATTGGAAAAAATGTCTCAATTGGGCATAGTGCAATTGTACATGGAGCAGTTCTCGAAGATGAATGTCTCATTGGTATGAATGTAACTATATTAAACGGTGTAAAAATTGGAAGAGGCTCGATCATAGGTGCAAATACTCTTATTAAAACTAGCATGAATGTTCCAGAGAATAGTATGGTATTAGGAATTCCAGGAAAAATCGTTAAATATGATGAAAATTTTAGAGAAATTGCTCGCCGTAATGCAGAAATTTATAAAATGCTCTCAAAGAATCATTTAGACGGAAAATACACGACATATAAAGAAAATCAGCCTTAAAAATTATACTTATTTTTTAATTTTGAACGCGTATATGGTAATAATCCCCCTGCATCCCGAATAGCTAATATCTCATCTGGAAGTTTTGGAAATGAAAACGTTTTTCCATTCACTTCTATTTTCCCATTTTCAATATCTAGTTTAACATCTCCATTTCTAGAATAAGACTTTACAGCGCTCTCGCATTCGATTAAGACAAGACCTTGATTAATTGCTGCTCTGTAGAAAATCCTTGCAAAGCTTTTTGCCACAATCGCCTTAATTCCTACAGCTTTTAATCCGACAACTGGCTGTTCACGAGAGCTCCCACATCCAAAATTTATTCCTGCAAAAATTAGGTCGCCCTCACTTACATCTTTAGAAAATGATGAATCCAAATCTTCTAACAAATGCGGTTTAATTTCTTCAGCAGTACTGCAAGTATAAGTATATTTACCTGGAAATAACATATCAGTATTTATATTATCTCCATATTTCCATACTTTCATTTCTTCATCTCCGTCCTAGGATCAGTTATTTTTCCATTGAGTGCCGATGCTGCAACTGTAGCTGGACTAGCAAGGTAAATCTCTGCCTCTTTACAACCCATACGACCTTTAAAATTTCTATTGGCCGTACTGAGACATCGCTCACCAGGTGCCAATATTCCTTGATGTGCACCTAGACAAGGACCACAACCCGTTGGAAGTATTATTGCACCTGATTCAACCAGAGTCTGAATTATTCCAAGCTTTAGAGCACTTTCAAAAATTGCTTTTGATGCGGGCAGAACAAGTAACCTGATATCAGGACTGATTTTTTTACCATTTAATATATCTGCCGCAATTTTTAAATCAGATAATCTTCCATTGGTACAAGTACCAATTAAGCATTGTTGAATATCCAAACCTTCAATCTCTCCTACAGTCTTAACATTATCAACTGTGTGAGGACATGAAATTAATGGAACGATTTCTGATACATTATAGTATAATTCATTAATATATAGTGCTTCTTCGTCAGGATAAATTGATTCATAAGCTGAGGGAGATATTTTCATCGAGTTAAGGAAACTTCGTGTAATCCCATCAACATTGAAAACTGAGTTCTTAGCACCCATTTCAATACCCATATTGGTTATAGTGAAACGATCATCAATGGAAAATTGTTCAACATCACCACAATATTCTACAGAGCAATAATTCGCACCAGATGCAGAAATATCTCCAATAATATGTAAAATTAAATCCTTTGCAAATACACCATTCGACAACTTTCCATTTAATGTAATTTTTATACTATTGGGAACCTTTAGCCAAGTTTCCCCAGTAAGTAACAAAGATGCTGCTTCAGTCCTATCAATACCAGAAGAAAAAGCACCAACTGCGCCGTATGAACAAGTATGTGAATCACTTCCAAGAATTAGCTTACCAGGTAAAGCAATTCCTTTTTCAATTACCACCTGATGGCATATCCCAATACCTACATCAAAAAAGTTTTCAATTTTATATTTATTGACAAAATCTCTAATAATCTTATGATTTAAAGCTGTTTTTTCAGAAGCGGCAGGAACTACATGGTCGATAACAATAACCGAGAGTGATTTAGAATAAACTCCATACTTCTCCAATTCATTTTTTACCTTCTGAATAATCGCAGCAGTATTATCATGAGTTAAAAGATGATCAGGATAAATTGTAACAATTTGACCGGGGATTACTTTTTTTTCTCCAGCATATTTTGAAAGTATTTTTTCTGCAAATGTCATTGTCATATCCAATATATCTCCAACAATTTTATTATTCTCAGATTAATATCATCGATAAAATTTTCAGAGAACTGAAAAGGAATCTATTAAACTCTTTTAAAGTTATTTAATATTTTGTTAAAAAAATATTTGATGATAATTTTAATTGGTACAAATAAGAAAGTTTTTTATTGATAATTATGTTTAGTCAAGAAATAAGATTAGAGATTTGTGGCACCAAATTATATCTTTTTGGATCTACAATCCTATCAAAAAATATTAAATAATGTGCAAAGTGGGAGATCGATTTAAAATATGTATGAAGTTGAATTTACTGATATGAATGAAAAAAAAGAGGATATACTAAAAACAGACATTGATGAATTTGACCAGTTATTCGCAAATGGAGGAATACCAAATGGTAACTCTGTCTTAGTGGCTGGTGGCCCAGGTACTGGTAAGAGCACGTTGTGTAGACAGATATGCTATAACCTTGTTATAAAGGGTAAAAAATGTATGTATGTCAGTTTTAAGGAAAGTAAAGAACGTATTGAAAAAAGTATGAAAAGTTTTGGATGGGATGTCAAGAGATATATTGAGGATGGCAATCTTCTAATTCAGAAGATTGACCCTCTTGATATTTTAAGAATGAAATTTGGTTCGATTGGTGGTTCAGGATCTGCTGCTGAAATCTCTTACAAAATAAAACCATTGATCATTCCAAAAAATTTTAATCCAGAATTTATTGTTGTTGACTCTCTTAGTGCTATCGTTGCTGTCTCTACAACAAAGGAAAAAAACTACAGAGTTTATCTCCAGGAATTGTTTGGTTTTTTTGAGGAAACAGGGGCCACATCTTTTTTAATTACTGAAACAGAACCAATACCAACGAGGTATAGTGATACTGGAATTGAAGAATTCCTAGCAGATGGAATAGTTGTTCTTTACAACATACAAAAAAATGAGATTCGTGAAAATGCTATCGAAGTTTTAAAAATGAGATACTGCAGACATGAGAAAAAAATTGTGGCTATGGAGATCACAGAGAGCGGAATAAAAGTATATCCTGATAAACATGTTCTGATTAATTTAAAGTGATACTCGATAATTTATAAATATCTGAATGGCCCAGTATGTTGACTTAATTTTTTTGCACCATATCTTAGAATATTATCTTCTATCTGTTTTACCTGAATTCTAGTTAATCCATTTCTTTTTAGTATTAAATTGTCATTTTCATCATATATTTTTATTGTACCACTATCTACACAAGATATTGCTTTGATCACTCTACCATTTTGAATCCAAACCCAGATATTCACATTTTTATTTGACATAACAATACCTAAAGTAATTTTGTATGTTATTATTTTTATTTTACTGACTATATAAATATTTCTGTTTGTTCTTAGAAAAGTATATTAATCATGTCATACACCTCAATCATTTTATTCAGAACGATAAAAAAAAAGACAACAAAAAAGGTTAAGATAATATATGAGCAGTCATATACTATGTTGGGATGATTATTTGTTAGAGGAGATGCTTTCTAAACAAGATGGATTAATTAATCGAGTTAAAACAGGTGTTGAAGGGCTTGATGATATAATAGATGGGGGATTGCCTGTAAAATCTATCACACTAGTTTCTGGTCCACCCGGTAGTGGCAAGAGTATATTCTCATTTCAGTTTCTTTATGAGGGTGTAAAATCTGGGGAAAAAGGTCTATTTTTAACATTAGATAAAAAAGTAAATGGTTTGTTAATTCAGGCAAAGAAACTTGGCTTTGATTTTCAACCTGCCTTGGAGAAAAATCTTGTAAAATTTCGATTTTTAAATATAAACAAAAAGTTAATCTATGAAGCAATGGTAAATGAAATTCTATCTGGAGAATATGATAGAATTGTATTAGATTCTATAACACCATTATCTGAAATGCCAATTTATCTAAATAGTACCGAAAATAAAAACAAATTTGATAATAGCTTTGTAAATCCTGAAGAATTTCCAATAAATGCTAATCTTCCAGTTAGAAGATTACATCTTCACTATATTTTGAATTCTCTAGAATCATCGGAATCTACTTCTGTTATTACATCAGAATTAACGATGGGATCCTCCCTATTCTCCAGAGATGGTATTTCAGAATTCTTAGCAGATGGTGTAATAACACTCAGTTTTGATCCTACAATGGATAGGAGAAAGTTATCAGTAATGAAAATGAGAAACACCAAACATACTCTTAAACCACAAGATATTGAAATAAGAGAAGGTGGGATCCGGTTCATCTAAATAAGCAGATATGTTAAAATATAAACCTCCAAAAGAATTACGAACACTTTTTATCATTCATTATGCACCTCTTTTACTAATTATAATGATTGGTCCGTTAACAGCAATTTTTGGTGTTTGGGAAATTCCAACAAATAATATAATTACAATATTTTCCGGAATAATAATTTTTATTCTTGGAACTTATGTTTATTTTAAATGGGAGATATTTTGGCATAGAACATACAAGGGACAACTTGTAACAGAGGGTATTTTTCGATACATAAGACACCCTCATTATTCATCATTAATAATTGTTGGTTTTGGATTAGCTTTGTTCTTTCATTCGATATTTGCATTTACCATTGCAATTATCTCAATACCACTTATGATATTGAGTATACTTGATGAAGAAAAACATTTGATAAATCAATATGGTAAAGAATACAAGAAATTCATGAAAAATACACCCTGGCGAATGATTCCGAAAATTTTCTGAATTTTTTATAGCAACCAAATCAATTACTAAATTAATTAAGTATCATAGATATTAAATAGGGTTATTAAATAGCGTAATATTATGAACGTTCTTGTTACAGGTGCAAGTGGATTTATTGGAAGACATCTGGTTGATGATCTTATCAATCATGGACATTATGTAAAAGCTTTGACAAGACAATCTTCGTTAAAAATTAAAGGTGCTAAAGTTGTATTTGGAGATATAACAAAACCCGAACAATTTCTTTCTTCACTCGAAAATGTAGAAGCCGTTTTACATAATGCAGCATATGTAATAGAATATGGTAAAAAAAGTGATATTTATAAAATAAACACTGAAGGTACCCTAAATGTTGCTAAAGCCTGTAGGAAAATGGGGATTAAAAGAATCATATATACAAGCACTGCTGGTGTATATGGATTTCCAAATATTGACGAAGAAATAACCGAAAAATCAGCTTACAAGCCATTGAATGATTACCATAAGTCGAAACTTGAGGGAGAAAAAATGCTCAGGAAATATGATGATTTGTCTATTTCTGTTATCCGTCCCCCTCTTGTTCTAGGTCCAGGTGGAAATGGAACAAAAGTCCTTCTTAAAAATATTAAAGAAGGTAAGATGATTTACATTGGAAACGGGAATCAAGACATGTCACTAGTTCATCCAAAAGACGTAGCACAATGTCTCAGATTGGCTCTTGAAAATGATAAAAAAGAAGATATCTTCAATGTTGTAAGTTTTATTTGCAAAATCAAGGAGTTATTCAATGAAATTGCTAATCAGATGAAAGTGAACCCACCAACGAAGAATATTTCTTATTCTCTTGCTTACATATATGCTCTATTTTCAGAAATATTTGCAAAAAATGAACCTTCTCTAACAAGATTTCGAGTGAAATCTTTAGGTACAACAAGAAGAGTAAGTTGTAATAAAGCAAAAAAAGAACTTGGATACGAATCTAAATTTAATCTACAATTAACTGTTAAAGATATGGTTTCCTGGTACAAAAAATATCATTGGATTTAGTATAATGTCTAAATTTTTATTCTTAAACAATTGATCATTTGAGGATTAAGTTATTTGTATTGAAATTCCTATTGATATGTATTTTAAATCATATAAAAATAATAGAGAAAATGATATTTCCATAAATTACTCTAAGACATGGATATTTTTCTCTTCACATATATTCCTAAGTATCTTTGGCCATACCGTAACACTACACTCTCCAAGATGAGCTTTCTTGAGAAGAAGCATATACAAACGGGATTGACCAATACCACCACCAATGCTAAGGGGAATTTCATCATTTAAGATAGCCTTATGATATGGCATATCTAGAAAATCAAGTTGCCCAGACATTTCCAATTGTTTATTTAGTGTTTCTTTGGTGACTCGAATTCCCATCGATGTTAATTCATGGCGACGTTGCGTTACTGGATTCCAAACAAGAATATCTCCATTAAGTCCATGCATAGGTTTGCCGTTATTGGACACCGTTTCAGTTACCCAGTCATCATAGTCAGCTGCTCTCATTTCATGTGGATAGCCATCTTCAAGCGGCCAACCAATTCCTATAATAAAAACGGCAGAGTGCTTTTGAAGAATCTCCGTTTCTCGCTGTTTACGAGGAAGATCTGGGTACATATCAAGGATTTCTTCAGCATGGAGAAACGTTAATTTATCTGGGAGATTTTCATATTTTTCTGACTTAAGTTGGGGATATTGATTCTGGATGAATTTCTCAGCTCCTTTAAAAACCTTCCAGATTTTTGATACAATATCTTTTAAATAATCAAGATTTCTTAAATCAGGGGTTATTACTTTTTCCCAATCCCATTGATCCACATATGAACTATGATCATGATCGAGGAAATAATCCTTCCTAATCGCTCTCATATCTGTATAAAGTCCCTCATCTGATTTCATGTTAAATTGTTTTAAAGCCATTCGTTTCCATTTTGTCACTGCCTGAACTACTTGAGTTTGTATAGGTTTCTCCAATCCTAAACCACATTTAAATTCTACTGGCGTACGTGATCCATCTCTATCAAGATAATCATTTACTCCACTATCTTTGTCTACAATCAGTGGACACTCGACTCTCATAAGGTTGAGTTCATTGCATAGGTTCTCTTCTATATAATTTTTAACTGAAAAGATGGCTTTCTGTGTCTCCTTCTTGGACAATATAAAATTGTAATCTTGTGGTAGGATGTTTTTTATTTCATTATAGTTACCGATTCCTGGTCCAGCCAGATCTTCTGTCTTGTCTAACATAGTAGTCACTCCTTTTCCTGGCATTCAAAATATAGTATTTAAGCTTTTATCATATATCATATTTTATATTTTTTGTATCTGATTGATTTATAAACATAAGTTTTAAATTAATATATTATATAAATTATTTAACGAAGAAGTAAAACATAAATTATTTACCTATCGATAAAGTTATGAAATTTAATCCACCCCTCACAAAATTTTTCAAAATATTATATTTTTAAATCAATAATTTAGGAAATCTGTTATCTCATAAAAAGAATAATTTTAATCAAGCCATTAAACAAGTGAATATCAACCTAAATCAGATCAAGCAATAACATTTATATATGATTTCATTTATGCGTATTCCCTATCCATACCAGACATTCATTGGGCAATTCTTCGATGAATCCCGGTATCAAACGGTTCGGTTAATATTTTTAGCCGTTTGTGAAATGTCACGGTTTGGATACAATATAAACAAGAAAACTATCAACATTAGAAAAATGACAGAGAGGATATGCTATGTCTAAGAGACATCATCCGAGAAGAGGGTCTATGGGCTATTCGCCTCGTAAAAGAGCCAGAGCAGAAACACCACATATAAAAAGTTGGCCGGAAGGAGGAGATAAACCAAAGATTCAGGGTTTCCTAGGATACAAGGCAGGTATGACTCATGCCTTTATCGTAGATTATAGGCCAACCTCAACTACATCTGGAAGAGAAGTAATAATGCCTGTTTCAGTAGTTGAAGCACCGCCAATAAAGATAGCTGCCGTTAGAACTTACGGAAAATCAATAAGTGGATTACAATCAACTGGAGAGATATGGGCCGAAAAGCCAGATTCAGAATTATCTAAAAGATTGCCTTTAAATAAGAAAAATAAAAAGAAAAATTGGGATTTCTCAAAAGATGCTGACGAAATTCGTGTTTTAGTATACACTCAACCAAAACTTGTTACAAGTATACCAAAGAAAACTCCTGAGATCCGGGAGATGAGAGTAAGCGGTGGAAGTATTGAAGAACAGATAGAATATTCAAAAAAAATCCTTGGTAAAGAATTAAAAGTAAATGATGCTATAACAGAGGGAGACATGCTTGATATTATTGCAGTTACCACGGGAAAAGGTTTTCAAGGCCATGTCAAGAGGTGGGGTGTTAAACTTTTAACTCATAAAAATTCAAAACATCGTAGAATGATAGGTACTGCTGGATCATGGCATCCAAACTGGATACAGGCAACCGTTCCTCAAGCTGGTCAAATGGGTTATCATCAACGAACTGAATATAACAAGCGTATTTTGAAAATTGGTGAAAAAGGAGAGGATATCAATCCAAATGGTGGTTTCCCACATTATGGTCTTGTAAGAAACTCATATGTTCTCATTCATGGCTCTATTCCTGGTCCTACAAAACGATTGATAAGTATGAGAGATGCAATAAGATACAAACGTGGTGTTGAAGTAGAGAAACCAGAGATAAGCTACATATCCACAACAAGTAAACAAGGAGTATAAGATCATGGTCAAGGTAAATGTTTATGGATTAGATGGAACTGAAAAGGAAAAAATCGATCTACCAGAAGTGTTCAATACTGTTTATCGACCAGATATAATCAGAAAAACATTCAATGTTCTTCACTCAAATAAAAGACAACCTTACGGTGCAAATCCTTTGGCAGGTACAAAACATGCAACAGCCTCGGTTGGAAAAGGACGTGGTTCATCCCGTGTTCCAAGACTTACACAAGGTAGAAGAGCAGCATTAGCTCCATGTGTTGTAGGAGGTAGAAGAGCTCATCCACCAAGAGCAGAAAGAAACTGGAAGGAAAAGATGAACAAAAAGGAAAAACAAATTGCATGCAAATCAGCGATTGCAGCAACAGCCGATAAAGAATTAGTTTCTAAAAGAGGTCATAAATTTGATAATAAATTAACATTACCAATTATTATTGATGATAAATTTGAGAATATTAAGAAGACAAAGGAAGTAATTAATGCGTTTGATAAGATGGGAATCTATGACGACGTTTTACGTGCTAACAGCGGAAAACATATTCGAGCTGGGAAGGGTAAGAGAAGAGGAAGGAAATACAAAATCCCAAAATCTATCCTAATCGTCTCAACAAAAGATGATATTAAAAAAAGTTCTAATAATTTACTTGGCATTGATATTATTAAGTTAAACGAGATGAATATCGAACACCTTGCACCTGGAGGAGACGCGGGTAGGCTTACAGTTTTTACTAAAACTGCATTGAAGAAAATGGGAGGCAACAAGTAATGGATCCTTATGATATACTTTATCATCCTTTTGTTACTGAAAAAACAATGAATCTAATGGAAAAGAAAAATGCTTTAGAATTCGTAGTAAAAAGAAGAGCGAATAAAAAGCAAATAAAAGAAGCTATTGAAAAAATGTTTGAAGTTGAAGTAAAATATGTAAATACCAAGATTACGAAAAATGGTAAACATGCAATCATAACTTTTACACCCGATTTTAAAGCTGAAGACATTGGTATGAGGATTGGAATATTCTAGAGGTAAAAAATATGGGTAAAAAATTAATACAACAACGCCGTGGAAGAAATAAGGGTAGATACAGTGCTCCAACTCATAGGTTTAGAGGAAAAGTCAAATATTTACAGAAAAAAGGAAAAGGTATAATTGAAGATATAATTCATGATCCAGGACACACAACCCCTTTGGCAAAAGTCAAATTTGAAAATAATAAAAAGATATTAATTCTAGCACCTGAAGGAATTAAAGTTGGAGATAAAATTAAGTATACAGATAAAAAAGGCGAAGCAAAAATTGGTAATGTATTACCTGTTGGTAAAATTGACGAGGGTTTTCCGATTTATAATATTGAAATATCACCAGGAGATGGAGGCAAACTCGTGCGTGCTGGTGGAGGTAATGCAACTGTTGTAACACATCAATCTACAAAAACAGTTATTAGACTTCCGTCAGGTCAATTCAAGACAATACAATCATCATGTAGAGCCACAATAGGTGTACTATCTGGAGGTGGAAGAAAAGATAAGCCTTTTCTAAAAGCAGGAAAAAAATATCATGCCTATAGAGGAAGGGGAAAACAATATCCGGTTGTTAGGGGAGTTGCAATGAATGCTGTTGCTCACCCTCATGGTGGTGGTGGCCATCAACATGTTGGTAAACCGTATACCGTTAAGCGCGGCGCATCTCCCGGTAGAAAGGTTGGAAGTGTTGCTGCAAAAAGAACTGGTAGGAGGTAAATTATATGGCAAAGAAAGCCAGTTTTAAAAGTTCATCAAGAAGTAGAAGGAAAGCTAAAAGAAAGAAGATAGAGGTACGTAAAAAGGAATTTAGGTATCGTGGTTTATCTATCGAAGAATTGCAAAAACTTTCGAATGATGAACTATTGCCTTTGCTTCCCTCTAGAATTAGACGGTCATTAAATAGAGGTTTAACTAAGGGGCAAGAAAAATTACTTCATGATATTGAAAAAGCAGAAAAAGGAGACGTTATAAAAACACATCTAAGAGACATGGTAATACTACCAAGCTTTGTAGGACATAAAATAGACGTACACAATGGTAATGAATTTCAGCGAATAGATATACAACCAGATATGATAGGACATTATTTCGGTGAATTTGCACTAACACGAAAGAAAGTGAAACATACTGGACCTGGTGTTGGCGCCACTAGATCATCTAAATTTATGCCTTTGAAGTGATGTAAAATGCAAAGATATTCAATAGAATTAGATCCAAATAAATCAGCAAAAGCATATGGATTTGAAATACATTGCTCACCAAAAGATTCTATGAATCTAGCTTATGCTATTAAAGGAATGAAAACTGAAAATGCAAAGAAATTCCTTGAGGAAATAATAGAACTGAGACGACCCCTTCCAGCAGCTTTTCATAAAAGAAAATTAGCTCATCAAAAAGGAATAGGACCTGGCAGCTACCCTCAAAAGGCAGCTAGTAAAATGTTGAAAATCTTGGAAAATGCGGAAAATAATGCAGAGTATAAAGGATTCGACGTGGAAAATATGAAAATATCTCATATATCAACATATAAAGGTAGAATTATCAGAGGAATCATGCCAAGAGCACAAGGACGCGCTACTGACAAGAATAAACAAACAACAAATATTGAAATAATCCTTGAAGAGGTAGAGTAATGGCGGGCGAACGGAAATTTATAAGGGAAAGCACAAATAGAATACTAATCAAAGAATTCTTAATAAAAAAAGTTGAGGGTGCTGGATTCGGTGGAATGACTATTCAAAGAACTCCAATGGGGACGAGGATAAACATAGTGGTCGAACGACCAGGTATGGTAATTGGTAAAGGCGGGAGTAAAATAAAGGAGATAACCGGAGAAATCAAAGACAAATTTAATGTGGATAACCCGCAGATAGAAATCCAAGAAGCGGGAAGCAAGGCATTATTAAATGCACAGATAATGGCAGAAAAACTTGCCGAAGCTCTTGAAAGAGGATGGCACTTCAGACGTGCCGGACATTCAACCGTTAGACGGATCATGAGTGCAGGTGCAAGAGGTTGCCAAATAGTAATTGCCGGAAAACTCACTGGAGCAAGACACAGAACTGAAAAATTTACAGAAGGACATATTAAATACTGTGGTGAAACTGCAAAGGAAGTCATGGATAGGGGATTTGCAATGGCAAAACTTAAAGCTGGAGTGTTAGGCGTTAAAGTTGGAATCATGAAACCTGATGTTAAATTACCTGATGAAATTACAATAAAAATACCAGATGAAGAAAAAGCAAAAGAGGAACATACTGTAACAAAAAAGGTAGAAAAGATAAAGGAAAAAACAAAGACCGATATTAAAAAACTTACAGATATACCAGGTATTGGACCATCCATTGTAAAAAAGTTCGAAAAAGCTGGTATTAAATCATTGGAAGAAGTATATGAAATGAATATTAAAGAACTTTCATTAATTGAGGGTATCGGTGGCAAAACAGCCGAGAATATAATAAAGAAATTAGGGAAGTTGTTTGAAGAGGTTTCATAATGGCAATTAAAGCTAAAGAAATAAGAGAATTTACTCCAGAAGAAAAACGTGAAAAACTCGAAGAGTTAAAAAGAGAACTTATGCATGAGAAAGGGGTTGCCGCAATGGGTGGATCGCCACCATCTCCTGGTAAAATCAGGCAGTTGCGAACATCTATTGCTAGGATGCTTACAATCATGCAGGAGGAAGGAGAACAATAAATGAGTGATATATGCCCCAAATGTGGTCTTCCAAAGGAATTATGCGTGTGTGAAGATATTGCACGAGAACAACAGAAGATCGATATAACCGTTGACAAAAGACGATATGGAAAGATGATGACCGTCGTTGATGGAATAAATCCTAACGATCTTGATATCGACGTGCTAATAACAAAGCTTAAGAAAAAATGTGCTAGCGGTGGAACAATAAAAGACGGAAGGATAGAACTTCAGGGAGATCATCGAACAAAAGTAAAGGAAACTTTGGAAGAAATGGGTTTCATGGTTGAAGTATCATAAAAGAAAGATATTAGCCAAATTTGAAACAACCAGAAATTTCCAAGAGAAGGAATCATGAATAAGAAAACATTAGCACGAGATGAGTTAATCGGATTACCCGTAAAAGTTAACCAATGTAAGGATCCTAGTTGGGTAAAAAGAGCAGGAATAATAATCGATGAAACAAAAAATACTTTCCTAATTAGAATAGATGACAAGAATAAAAGAATTGCAAAGAACATTGCAACATTTGAATTTAAACAGAATAGAGAAGGAATAAAAATAAACGGTTTGAAAATTGCATACAAACCTGAAGACAGGATAAAGAAAGCAAGGTGAAAAGCTAATGGTTGGAAAAAATGAAGTAAGAAATATTGGATTAAACGTAAAGACCCCTATTAAAAAATGTATAGATCAAAATTGTCCATTTCATGGTATTTTACCTGTTAGAGGACAAATAATAACCGGATTAGTATCATCTGTTAAAATGCAAAATTCTATCCTTGTAAAAAAAGATTATATGCATTTTGTTCCAAAATACGAAAGATATGAAAAAAGAACATCATCATATGCTGCACATTGCCCTCCATGTATAGAAGCAAAGCTTGGAGATAAGGTAAGAATAGCAGAATGTAGACCTCTTAGTAAAACAATATCATTTGTAACAATAGAAAAATTGTGAAGGAGAATAACATATGAAAGGCATTGCTGGCAGAACAATGAGAGGATTACCCTCAGGAGCTCGACTAGATTGTATCGACAATACCGGTGCAAAAATAGTAGAAATAATCGCGACTCCTAAACTAAAAGGAACGCATCGACGATATCCTAAAGCGGGAGTTGGCGACATGGTAATAATAAGTGTAAAGAAAGGAGCAGCAGATATGAGACGGCAGCTCTTGAGAGCTGTAATAGTGCGTCAGAAACGACCCTTCAGAAGATCGAACGGCACTATGGTTCAATTTGAAGATAACGCAGCAGTGATAGTAACAGAAACTGGAGAAACAACAGGATCGATGATAAAGGGGCCTGTTGCATTGGAGGCAGCAGAACGCTGGCCAAGGATAGCTGCAGCTGCATCAATAATAGTATGAGTGGAATGAAAATGAAATCAATAAAATCTAGAAAACAGAGAAAAGAATATTTCAATGCCCCTCTTCACAAAAGGAGGAAATGGATGTCTTCACACTTAGAAGAAAATCTACTTTTAAAATATGATCGCAGACGCGTACCAGTAATTAAAGGAGACACAGTGAAAGTTATGAGGGGAAGCTTTAAAGGACATGAAGACAAGGTTTCACTTGTCAACGTTGGAAGGAGACAGATAGAAGTTGAAGGTCTTGTAATGACAAAAGCAGATGGAAAAAAGATTGCAAAACCAATCCATGCAAGCAACTTACTCATTACAAAATTAAATTTAACAGATAAATGGCGAAGGGCTAAACTAGAAAGAGATCTCTCAGAAGATGTGAAAAAGGATATAGAAAGAGAAGCAAAAGAACAAATCAGTGAAGCCGAGAAAATTGAAAAAGAAGAGGAAAAAACTCTAGCTGAAGAATCAGAAAAGCCTACTGAGAAAGTCGAAGAAGAAAAAGAAGAAACGAATGAGCAAAAATCTAAATATGAGGAAAAAACAGTCGAAAAGAAGATCGATCCGAAAATAAAAATAAAGGAAGCAATGGAAAAAAAGACTGAGAAAGAATCTTCGACAAAAGCAAAAATGGAAGAAAAACCAAAAACTGAGATAACCAAAGAAAAACCAACTGATAAATCCAAATCGAGAGGTACTAAAAATAAAACATTAAAGGATAATACTGTAAAATCAACAAAAAAGAAAAAGGAGGAGAAAAATGAGCAAACACCTAAAAAGACTTAATGCACCCAGATCGCTGAGATTACATAGAAAAGAAAATAAATGGACGGTGAAACCATCACCGGGTCCCCATCCACTACATAGTGCAATACCTCTAGGACTTGTGGTTAGGGATTATCTCAACCTATGTGATACTCTAAGAGAAGCAAAGAGAGTCATCACGAATGGAGAGATATTAGTTGATATGGTTAAAAGAAAAGATTACAAATTTCCTTGCGGATTTATGGATGTAATATCAATTCCAAAAATGAAAAAGTATTATAGAATTTTATTTGATCAAGCAGGTAAGCTAACATTTGTTCCAATTTCTTCAAAGGAAACTGAGTGGAAACTTTGTCGTATAGAGGGAAAGACAATTGTAAATGGAATGAAAACACAACTTAATCTACATGATGGAAATAATAAACTTGTAAAGAAAGATGAATATAAAACTGGAGATGTTTTGAAATTATCTCTCAAAGATAAAAAAATTAGTGATGTGTATCCACTGGCTAAAGGGAGCATATCGATGATTATTGGAGGGAGCCATATCGGTCAGATGGCTAATGTTCAAGATCTTGAAATAATTCAATCATCTAAATCTAATATTGCAAAAATGAAAGGAGTAAATGAATTCTCTACTCATCAGGAGTACATATTTCCTATTGGAAAAACTAAACCTGAGATATTGTTGCCAGAGGTGAAGATGTAATGTCAGAAGGTGATAAAAACTCTTCTGTAAAAACCTCAATGGGGCCAAAAATCGAAAAGGTTACAATCAATATAGGAGTTGGCGAGGCAGGTGAAAGACTAAACAAAGCTGAAAGTGTATTAAAAAACATTACGGGGCACAAACCGATTCAAACCCTAGCTAAAATAACTAGTAAAGAATGGGGCCTTAGAAAAAGAATGCCGATAGGTTGTAAAGTCACCTTACGTAAGAAAGATGCAAATTCTTTTCTAACCGAGGCATTAAAAACAAGAGAAAATAGAATTGCCAATTATGCCTTTGACAACGAAGGAAACCTTTCCTTTGGAATGCCCGATCACACATTATTTAAGAATCAAAGATATGATCCAAATATTGGGATATTCGGAATGGACGTTTGTGTAACAATGGAAAAACCTGGATATCCCATTAAACGTCGACGTATAAAACGTAAAAAAATACCACATAGACATAAGGTAACAAAAGAAGAAACAACGAGATTTTTTTCTGAGAAATTTAACGTGGAGGTCATAGAATGAAGATAAAAGAGAAAAAAAAGATTTACGGCAGAATCAAAGGATGCGAAAGATGTGGTAGAAAAAGAGGGCTAATAAGAGCTTTTGGTCTACATGTATGTCGACAGTGTTTCCGTGAAAAAGCAGAAGATTTAGGTTTTAAAAAATACTCATAGGAGGCTGAAATCAACAATGTTAAATGATCCGCTAGCAAATGCATTATCCCTCATAAAAAACGCTGAAATTAAGGGGAAAGGTACATGTCTCATACAACCTTCTTCAAAATTAATAGGTAATGTTCTAAATCTATTGAAAGAAAAAGGATATATCAGCGAATTTGAATATATGGAGGATGGAAAAGCAGGTGTTTTTCAAGTAAAACTGATGGGGAATATCAACAACTGTGGAGTTATAAAACCAAGATATCCAATAAAAAGAGAGGACTTAGAGAAATGGGAATCTCGATATCTTCCAGCCAGAGATTTTGGTTTATTGATATTGACAACAACTCAGGGTATTATATCACAGGATGAAGCAAAGAAAAACGGAGTCGGTGGAAAGGTATTGGCTTATGTCTATTAGATATATTAGGTGATTAACAATGACAAAAATAGCTGACATAAAAAAGGAGATAACAATTCCCGGCACTGTAGTAGTTGCATATCACAATGAGACCTTAACATTAAAGGGGGAGAAAGGTTCTCTATCTCGAATTTTCTCCCATCCAAGAATAAATATAAATGTTAATGACAAGGTTATTAAAATACAATGTAAAAATCCTAGAAAAAAACAGAAAGCATTGGTTGGAACCTATGTTGCACATATTAATAACATGATTAAGGGAGTTTCTGAAGAGTTTGAATATAAGATGAAAACCGTGTTCTCCCATTTTCCTATTAAGACATCTGTTGAAGGAAACGAATTTGTCATTCAAAATTTCCTAGGCGAACGAGCACCTCGTAAAGCAAAAATCCTTGAAGGTGTTAAAGTAGATGCTAATGGAGATGACATAACTGTTAAAGGTATTGACAAAGAAAAAGTTGGTCAGACTGTTGCAAACATAGAAAGGTCTACAATAGTGAGAAATCGAGACATACGTGTATTCCAGGATGGCATCTATCGAACCAGAAAAGGAGGTAAATAAAATGGCAAAGAAAGACGTCGTTAATAAATTCAAATCATTAAAGAGTGTTGGCGAGTCAAAAGCTGAACTACTCTATGATAGTGGTTTTGATTCATTGGATAAATTAAAAAAAGCTTCCATTGAAGATTTAACAAAAGTTAAAGGTATTAGTGAAAATTTTGCAATAGATATCAAAGATCAACTAAAGAATAAAACAAAGTCTACTCCAGTTGAAAAACATCCTAAACCAGTAGATATAGTTGAAAAGAAGACTGTAACAATAAAAGAGAAGAAAGAGGAAACAAAGGCGAAAGAAATAAAGGAAAAAGACCAAGAAATAGATGAGAAGGAGGAAGCATATAGAGTAAAGAAAAAGCCAGATATCAGTAAAGAACAAAAAGAGAAACTATCAATAAGAAAACAGATAAAAAAGAGAACCCCTGAATTCATCAGAGAGGAATGGTTTAGATATAAGAAAATACCTAGAACTTGGAGAAGACCAGACGGTATAACTTCGAAAATGCGGATTAACTTAAAATATAGACCTAACAAGGTAAGGGTTGGTTTTAGAGGACCAAAAGAGGTACGTGGATTACATCCTTCTGGATTTAAAGAGATTGCAATACAAAATGTCCATGATCTTAATGATATCGATCCTAAAACACAAGCTGGACGAATAGGTAGAACAGTTGGAACGAAAAAACGTATTGACATTGAAAAGAAAGCCGAAGAGTTGAACATAAGAATACTTAATATTTGAGGATGAAAACATGACTGATTTAAGGAATCAACGAAGGATGGCAGCATCAATACTTAAATGTGGTGTTAACAGAGTATGGATGGACCATGATAGAATTGATGAGATAGCTAAGGCGGTCACTAAAGATGATATTAGGGTTATAATCAGAGGCAAGGCTATAAAAAGTCGACAGGTGGAAGGTATATCACGTGGACGGGGAAAATTCAATACAAGACAGAAAAAGAAGGGGAGAAGACGTGGTCAGGGATCAAGGAAAGGAGCAAAGTATGCACGTTTTCCTAAGAAAAATCAATGGATCCGTACCATTCGAGCCCTAAGGAGATTTCTACGTTCACTTAGAGATGAAGGAAGGGTTAACAAAAGCGATTATCGTAAATATTATCGAAAGGCAAAGGGTGGTGAATTTAGAAGTAAACATCATCTTAATTCTCACCTTATTTCTGATGGTATTTTAAAGGAGGAGAAAAAGCAATGAAACAAGGACCTCGATATTATGTTAAACCAAGAAGAAGACGTGAAGGTAAAACTGACTATAGAAGGCGACTCAAACTATTAAAATCTAGAAAGACAAGAATAGTAGTAAGAAATTCTCTGAAAAATATCTATGTACAGTTTGTTGAATATGATGAGACCGGTGATAAAATCCTTGCTTCGGCTGTTTCAAAAGAACTCGAAAAAAATTATCAATGGAATTTTTCGACATCTACAACTCCTGCTGCATATCTAACTGGTTTATTGGCAGCAAAAAGAGCAAAAGAAAATGGAATAAGTGAAGGGGTACTAGATATTGGACTTAAAACCCCCGTTAAAGGTTCTAGGGTTTTTGCTGCACTTAAAGGAGTATTAGATGCGGGAATTGAATGCCCGCACAATGATGAGAAATTACCAAACGAAGATAGACTTCTAGGAATACATCTTGATGAAAAAATTACAAATAATGTGACTAATATTAAAAGCAAAATTATTGGGGGCAAATAATGGCATATACGAAAAAACGAGAACAAAGACCACCTAGAAAAAGAGAAAAAACACCCATTGAGTGGAATCCAAATACTCGGCTTGGAAAAATGGTGAGTAGCGGGAAGATTACTTCTATGAGGGACGCTTTAAAAACAGGTTTACCCCTTAGAGAACCAGAAATTGTAGACATCTTACTTCCAGAAACAAATGATGAAGTTATTGATGTAAATATGGTTCAACGTATGACTGACTCTGGTCGGCGAGTAAAATTCCTTATCACAGTAGCTGTAGGAAACAATGATGGATATGTTGGACTCGGGCAAGCAAAAGGAAAGGAGGTTGGATCTAGTATACGAAAGGCCATAGAAAATGCAAAGTTAAATATGATAGAGATTAGAAGAGGATGTGGTTCATGGGAATGTGGTTGTGGAAAACCCCATGCCATACCTTTTGCCGTAACAGGAAAAAGTGGATCTGTTGAAATAACATTTAAACCAGCTCCACAAGGAATTGGCCTTGCAACTGGAGATGTGGCTAAAAAGATACTTAGATTAGCAGGAGTAAAAGACTGTTGGGCATTTACAAATGGTAAAACAAAAACTACAGTAAATTATGCAAAAGCCGTTTTTGATGCATTACAAAAAAATATTCGAATGAGAGTTATGAAAAGCGAGATTGCAAGTATTGGTATATTATCTGGTAGTGTTGGTCCTAATTTAGAGGAAATTCAAAAAATACCATCTGAGGAGGTAGAATAACATGGTTTTCGCAGTTGTACGAGTTAGAGGAACAATAAACCTGAAACCAGACATTAAACGTACTTTGCAATTACTTCGATTAAATAGGACTAATCACTGTGTTCTTTTAGAAGATAGCAATAATTCTCAAGGTATGCTTCACATAGCAAAAGACTATATTACCTGGGGCGAAGTAGATAAAAATCTTCTATCAAATTTAATTCTATCAAGGGGTAAAATAACTGGAGATAAAGATTTAACTGAAGACTATATAAAATCTGCTACATCTCACAACAATATTGAAAAACTTGCTCAAGCCATTATAAATAACAAATTTAAATATAAAGATATTCCAGATGTTAAACCAATCTTTCGACTTAATCCACCTAAAAAAGGGTATGAGGGCATTAAAAGATCATTTATAAATAAAGGAGCGTTGGGATATCGTGGGAAGGAGATAAACAAGTTAATTAGCAGAATGATATAAAAAGATTTGAATATTTCAAAAGATTTATATATCAAATTTGTTTTGCTAAATTCTAGAGGGGGGAAAGGCATGGAAGAAATATTATATGGCATAGAAATTCACAAAAGCGATGGGAAATATCTAGGAAAACTATTTTCTGATGCTGATGGTGTTAAAGAATTTAGAAATGATCACTTGGATCAACTGCTAAGAGATATAACAATAGATATTCAACTTGCCTTGGAGGAGTTTTCAAACCGCTCCAATGAGTTCATTGAATCCCATGGAGTTTAAAAAAAGAGTAATGGTAATCTTTTTAAATGTTTCTGGTATTTGGTGCTTCTACTTAATCCATATATGGAGGATAAATTTGAAATACACTCGATTCGAAAAAGCACGAATAATTGGTGCTAGAGCT
>DAOWFO010000064.1 GCA_030637965.1 Thermoplasmata archaeon | reverse complement strand
TTTGGATCCGCAAACAAGTATCGGATGAATTAAAGTTGCATAATCCGGATTGGCTTAAACGCTGGTATAGCTATGATAAGAATGTAAAAAGATTGCATAAATACGGGTATTAAAAAATAGTATAAAAATTACAGTTCTGAGAACTACTAACACGTTTTATGGTTTAAGTTGAAAAAGGTTTTATAAGGGAATAAACAGTAGTTTTATACGCCATCAAATTGTCAAATTAGCTCAATAGATAGCTATTTATGCTAAGAGGGCACTACAGGCTATTAGAAAGAAATATAAATAAGAGTTTCACAATTTCGTTTTTTTGGACTTTTGAAATTTTTTATTCATTGATCTTTTGTTCATTCCAGACATTATAGTCTGAGGAGGTGAAAAACATATGAAAGGAACTGTAAAATGGTACAATGAAATGAAGGGATTTGGCTTCATAGAAGTCGAGAACGGAAAAGATGTATTTGTTCACAAAACATCTATATCTGAAGGAACATATCTTAATGATGGAGATAACGTTGAATTTGAGACAGAAGATTCAGAACGAGGACCACAAGCAACAAATGTCAAGAAATTAAAAAACGCCTAGAGATAGTATACGTTTTTGAAACCAGTTGTATTTACATACTAAACACTGTAATCATACAACAGTGGTCTCTTTTAATTAATAACGAGTAAGAACGATTAATGTTCATTTGTATCGGAGGTGATAGTCAATGGGCGAAGAAATTAAAGAAAATGAAACAGAATTACTTAAAGAATTAATGAAATTACGAAAGAATAAAAAAATAATTTACAAAATATCAAAAATTAATCAATCTAGCAGATTTATAGATAATAATAAAAGTGATAAAAATGAATAAGAAATATACCTCAATTATAAAAGAAATCGATAAGATTCATAATAAAAGAAGAAAACTAAATATTCGTGAAAATGTTTTATATGAGAAAATTTCGCAACTTAAAATATCAATTATAAAACAATGAACAATGAATTCCATGCTACATGTTTCTGTAAGGTTATGAACGTTAAATGAGCCTATGAACTTTAGTTTTAAGGAGTAAAATGGTTAATAATAAAAAATATAAAAAATCAATAGAGTTATTTCATGAAAAAACAGGGGAAGTAGTAAGAAAAATCTGTTTCCGTAATTCAATAGCGTTTGACGAATTTTTAAAAAGTTTCAGAGCAATGAGATACCCAGGTTATGGTTGGAGATATATAGTTAAAGGGAAAAAGAAGGGGAAAAATGAGTGAAGCTTTTGAGAGGCACAGATGCTAAAGATTCCAATGGATTTAGTAATATGTTCATTAGAAACTGAGTTGGAAAACAATATTTCAGAATTTATTAAACGTTGTAAATATAACATATACTTAGTTAGCCGAAAAACAAGTTTATTCATTCTAATAAATCAGGTTAGAACATAATCATATCAATTGCTTACAAATTCAGATATCACTAAATTCTCCATGAAATATTTTTTATATCCTCCAATGATTGGAAGGAAAAAGGATTATTTGTGTTTTCCAAATTTTTTTATAGAAACCTCAAAATATCTTTGGTATTATCAAGCTTAGGTCGATAATATTTTTTACCCTTTAAAAATTGAATCGAAACCATCATTAATTAAATTAAAAAAACGTAAGTAGAAGGAATCTGAACACCAGTTTACAGATTGAAAGACATGATGTGTGAAGTATAAATTAACCAAGGGCTTATAACTTATACGCCGTACGCCCACCAGCGGCTTGCAGAAGGATTTTTCTCCTGTTGAACACGTCAAAAACACCATTTTTTGTGTGGGGGGCTTTGAACCCCTAAAACATCAATTTTGGTATGCGCCTATTAACATTATAATCAGCAAACAAATTTGAAAAAAGCTAATAAACAATAATGATTTTCAATAATTATTATGCCATGGATCGATTATATAAATGAAGATGACGCTAAAGGTGAGTTAAAAGAAATTTATAAAAATATTAAAAAGAAACGAGGAAAACTATCAAATGTTATGAAAATTCATAGTTTGAATCCTGATGCAATGAAAAAACATATGGATCTTTATCTATCAATAATGTTTGAAAACTCTGATTTATCTCGTGAAGTTCGAGAATTAATTGCTGTTGTTGTAAGTTCAACAAATAAATGTAATTATTGTATAAAACACCATGTTGAGACTTTATCCCATTATTGGAAAGATAAAGAAAAACTTGAGAAATTGATTAATGATTTTAACACAATTGAGTTATCAGAAAAAACTCTTGTTATGTTAAAGTATGCATATCGACTTACTAAAACACCTGATAAAATAAGTAAAGATGATATTGATAAACTTAGAGACAAAAGTTTTTCAGATAGAGATATTCTTAATATAAATTTAATAGTCGGTTACTTTAATTTTGTGAATAGAATTGTTCTTGGTTTAGGGGTTGAATTTTCAGATAATGAAATAAAAGGATACGAATGCTAATCACCATTAGTTAATGAATTAAATTTTAATTTTACTATATTATTTTAAATGATGCAAAAGTTTTACTTCTTTAGTACTAAGTGGTCTATCATAGATTCTTATGTCATCAATTATTCCATCAAAATATAATACTTCTTTATTCCAAAATCCTTTCCCAAAAAATATTGATTCATGCATTGCAGCATCTTTGAAAAATTCCGCTGTGAAAGCATTTCCAAAATTATAATGTCGATTGATTATTTCTTTTCCATTTAGATAACCTGTATTATAACCAATATCATTGTAATATCCAACAACTACGACAAAATGATACCATTCTCCTTCATTTAAATTTTCATTTGAATCAAAACATAATGAGGGATGTAACTCACAACCATGTGAAAAAAAAGTGAAATATATTCTTTTGGATTGTTTATGTAATGGATCATGTCCAAGTTCAATGATTAATCCGCCATTTGCATTGTTAATCACATCGCATGGATGTTTTGATCCATATTGAAACAATGGGGCTACTCCATTATCAATTGGTATATAATCACATTTGAACCATAATGAAATTGAACCTTGGTCATTGTTTTTAAGATGAGTTGGTGGATATGATTCATTATTTGGGATTTGTACATAATCATCTATTCCATCAAAATCAAGAGCACCTCCTATTCTACCTTCAGTCCATCTAGCACCATATACTGTGCCATTAATACCAAATTCTGAGTGATCTTTTGCGATTATACCATTTCCCCCATCAAAGGTATAATGAGCAATCAATCCTTTGGTAATGTCAGGTTTATCTAAAGTAATATCATTGAAACAACCTGAAAATAATAAAAAGATAATAAGGAAAGATACGAAAAGTATCATGTATGTTTGATTTTTTTCCATTGTTGAATCTCTAAAAATAAAATTGTTATTGATATTATATAAATATTTTCATTCAATTTTTTTTCTCCATCTTCATCTCCATCATAATCAGCTCTTTTTCTTAGAGCCATTGCAGTTATAATTAAAACTAATCCAATGATTGAAACAATAATAGGAATGTTATTATTTCCTAATAATAAATCTACACCAGTAGCTATTATTAACATAAAACCAAAAACTGCAAATAGTAATGCAAATCTTGATTCTTTCTGTTCCCCCATATTTATTTCACCTTATCCTTAACACACCCATTCCAGAGCATCTGTTTCTTTATTAAATCGCCTACTATTGAACTCAGGCTGAGAAAGGTTTAATTTGTCCTACATGCTATTAATGTATTAATGTGAAAAAACACTACAATAGCAAATATAATTACTATTGCGACCAAAATGGCTACTCCTAGTTTTGCGTTAACCCACTTAAACATATTCTTCTTTTCCTCCCTCAAATCTACAGTCCCAAACCATCTTTTCAAGAGATGGTTATTCATTCTTCTTTATCTCATCTTCATAGCAAATCCAAGAATTGCTTCACAATGTGGACATATATACATTTTTTCTTTTTCAATGAAACCCTTTCCTCTCTCTTCGGTTTTAACTTCCTTAATATCTACTCTTTGTTTACAGAACGGACAATTTCCCATATCATTTCCTCCTTTCAAATATACAATTTCATTCCAACTATCAAGACGGTTATTCATTTTTGTATCTGACAAAGGCTTTATGCTCATCCCACCTTGGCTTTGACTGATTCTCTTTTCTTGCTTGTCTTACAGGATACAAGAAAAACAAGAATAACAAGAAAAACACAAATAGATAGTAAAACTGTACACCAAAAACATATCCCAAATATCCAAAGTATCCTGCAAATCCTAAATAACCAAGTTTGTATATGTTCATTTTCCCTCTCCTAACTGCAATTTCATAACGCCTCCATCAAAAGATGGTCATTCATATCATTTACCACCTCCTACTTTTTTCAATCCAAGCGTTATCCACATCCCCTCGTAATTCTATAGGTAAATCTGGTGTTTCATCATGAAAAACACCATCGTCATCCTCCCACCATATCCGCCGATTCATAGTTTCGCAAGTACTTCTATTAGTTATTTCAGCCCAAATCTCTGTTTTAATATCGCCCCTTTTGCTCTCCTTCAGTAACCTTTTGATATTAACATCATACTCAGACATTTTTCTCCCCAATCTACCATTTCAAAGCCCCTATTCTAACTTAAATGTTCCGATTGTTTTTTATTTGATACATTCGTGCCATTAAATTCAGCTATGCAAGAATATATTTATACTAGAAACCAAATAGATTATATTGAGTGGGGAGATTATTTTCAACTATTACGCCATTCTTCCTCCAAAAAGGACATAGTGTAATAGCATCTCATCCATCTCCACTCGTTTTACTATTGTGTCTATTTCTTTATATACCTAACTTAAAACAAATCTATATCTTCATTAGATAATATAGAGAGGCAATTTAGACAGGGTGTATTTGTAAGGTGTAAAATTATGTATTTGAGGGTGTCTTGCTTACTTTATATCTCTATCAATTAATTCTTCATAGATTATTACATAAGTTCCAGCACTATATTTAATGTCAATTATCTCTTTGTTCCAATTTTCTTTCAACCATATGTTTGTCTTTTTGGTAGATGAAAAAGATTTTACTTGTTTCATTATTTATCACCATCCAATAATCTCCCTCAAATCTACAATCCCAAACCGCCTTTTCAAGAGATGGTTATTCATTAAAGATTTTCTCAAATAAGGCATCAAGTAGCAACTCGTCTCTCTCTGTTTGTATTACTGCTATATTATCTATAAGAAATGGTTTCCACTTCTTACTATCCTTATATGCGTGAATGAAAATAACAGGTATGTGGTTTTTCTTATACATCTCCTGTCTCCTCTCATAATCCCTTTTTCTATCAACACCACAAACTTCAACATATACCCCAAAATCATTTAGGTAAAAATCAGGGTAGTAGTTTCTTTGTCTATCTCCCTCATCTTTGACTAT
>DAOWFO010000080.1 GCA_030637965.1 Thermoplasmata archaeon | reverse complement strand
TAATCCGCGTTTTTTCAAATCACTAAAAACAGTAAATCTCAGATCAATATCTGGTTGTATTTGCTGTATTAAATTCTTGAATTCATTTAGAGAAAAATTTTTATCTTTTTTAATATCCTGTATTTCAAAAACACCTTTTTCAAACAGATATAATGCTTCAACCATAGATAATTGCAAACCATTACCAAAAGGTTTACCATAAAACTCTTTTTCCAATAATTCTTCGGCAATATTTTTATCAAAGATAACAACTCTATTTTCAAGTAGAATTCCTGTAGTTTTTAAAAATTTATATTCAGAATTCATCCCTCTAATATCTAACATTGAAATGTCATAATATGTAATATCACCCTCTTCGTCAACTATTGCAAACCACAAATCTCCTTTATTATTAATTGCTGTTTTAATTAATTGTTTAATTTTAGCGATGTCCATTATATCTCTTTCAGAGAATGAAGAAATGAAATATTTATTCTTGTTTTTTCCTGAGCCATTATCTTTTTTATTAAGAAAAAAATCAAAATCCTTGCTTTCTTCATTGATTTTTATCTGGTATCCCCTTTTTCTTAAATCTCTAAATATAAGATACTTTATCTCAAAATGAGGAGTTTGTTTAGCAGAAAGTTTCACTAGATCTTGAAGAAATATCTCCACGCCGTCATAGAATAATCGAAGTTTTCCTTCGTCTAGTAGAAAAACACCTTCAATTAAATCAAGAACTAGTATGTTGTTTGTAATAGTTTTACCAAAACGACTCTTGTTATAAAATCGCCCAATATCTTTTACTTTTTTAACAATTATTTTATTATCAACAAGTTCTCCAGATATCTTTTGCATCGTAAAAATATGTAAGTACAAGTGTTATTTGGATTTTTTGTAGTAATCTTCTATACTTCTTGGCATCTTTTCTTCGGAAAGATGCTGATTTTTTTGATTTTTAAAATAATCATTAACACTTCTTGGAGTCCATGTTTCGTAAATTTTTTCTTTCTCCTTTTTTGACGACATATTACCAATAATTATTCCTAAACCTATGCCGCAAATTCCACCTATGAGCGCAAACAACACGAAAAATTCCTTATATTTTAAGATTCCATAGTTCCATAAAGAAAACCTACTTTCAGGAATATCTATATACCTTGATGATTGTTTACCAAAGGTTCCAGTAAATGTTAATACACCAGGTATTAGATCACTATATTTGTAGTAAAACATAGCAATATCGACTGAGTCTTCTACAAAACTTTTTGCATATTCGTAATAACTTACAGCAAGTACAGGTTCTATACCGCGGAGTCTACTTTCACTTATACTTGCATGGGCACTTTCATTTGCCCTATCTACTTTATCTTTAGTGATCCCATCAATAAGCTCCAATGCAAGATTTGAATTAGATAATGATTCTAATGCTTCAAACAAAGCAGCTGCCGGATATCCATTTTCTTTGTCTTTTCTTGCATTTTCTAGTAAACTATTTGCATCATTAATATAACTAGATGTTTTTCCAATTTCTTGTAAAATAACACTTGAATAAACAACTGCTTGTTGAGCATCTTGTATGTATTCGCCAGCAAGATCGTTAAGTTCTTGAGAATTTATTGTTCCAGTGTCATTAAAATGTGATGTAAGTCCCAACCACCATCCTATACTCTCACATCTTTGCACTGCATAGGCTATATTATATAGTGCTGTAAAATAGTCTCCATTTTGATATTTAACTTCTGCATCTGATAAATACGATCCTGCATCGGATGCACGTTTTTGTGCTGCACCGACACATTGAAGAGATGTAGTTCCCATTATTTTAGTATTCTTTGCCAAAATGCTTTGATTTATGTAAAAATCCAACGCGTTCTGAAGTGTTTTATATACATAATCGTTTTTGCTCTCGGCATTGAAATATTCACAAGCATAAATTACAAACTGGGAATTGATTAAAGATTGAAAGGATTTACTTGTACTAGTATAGTATAAATCTTTTTCAAACCAATCTTCTGATTCAATTAGAGCATCTTCGGCATCATTTAAAAAATCGGTTACTTGGTTTCTATAATAATACGGATAGAAGTTTGGAATATCTGTAATGTTAAAAGAAACACTTGCATTTCCATATGTATTTTCTGCCTGATTTAAAAGTGTAGTTGCAAGAGGTTTCATGGATTCTATGTAATCCTCGGTTGTAATACTGTCATTAGATTTTATTACCGGAAAATACCATCCGGTGTAATAAATAAGAACATCATTTATGTCTTCCACTTCGAAAACTTCCATTCCATAGTTTTCCATAGCATACTCAGATACATTCTTTAAAACTGTTTTTGTTGTGGTTTGCATCCAGCCATTCTCAGTTACTGTTTCTACTATTGTATCTAAATAAGTCATCTGGCCTTTTGGTATTAAAAAACGGGTTGCACCAACAGAATAAGCAGCATCGATTTTTTTAGGTATTCCACCAATAGGACCAATACTACCATCAGGATTTATCATTCCTGTCATAACTGTTTCACTATCCATAGTCCAGTTTTCAAGAAGTGAAGTTACAGCAGCAGTCATAATTGCTCCTGCTGATGGCCCACCAATAATTGGAGCAGATGTTCTTATTACGAAAAAATAATCATATTCAGATGGATTAACATCGCATCTTTTATCATTCTCAACAAGAGCACTTGCTACTTTTACTGCTAGCCGTGCTGATCCTTGCATATCTATTTGAGCCAGGGGTAAAGTGTCAACAAATACCCTACCACTCCCTTTATTTTGAATAGTTGCTGTAATGGTAGAAATAACACCAATATATCCATCCTCGGTTTCTGCTACTGCAGGAGCGTATACTGTTACATTACGGTATTCTATTGAGATATTGTTCTCTTTAATTTCACCAGGTATTTCTGCCAATGAAAATTGAGTTGAAGTGGAATATAAGAGCGAAAAACATAGCATTACAAGTAATATTTTTCTTAACATATTCATTCTCTCTTTCTTTTTCAACATTATAGAGTCAAATATTTAAATCTTACGTGTTAATATGGAGAAAATAATTTTTCTATTTTTGAAATTTATTGTTTATATATTTTCTATTAATAAAATTTTCTTTTTCAAAATTGAAACATTGCCCCGATATTATTAAGTATATTAATAAGATACCATTCTCCATTTGATACATCCTAAATGACTAAAAAAGTTGTTGAATAAAGGAGGCAGGATGAGTGGTTAAATTACACGAGATGATATTAAGAGATGCTCACCAATCAATGCTAGCAACAAGAATGAGAACAGAAGACATGCTACATATTGCGGAGAAATTAGATCAAGTGGGTTTTTTCTCCCTTGAAGTATGGGGTGGTGCAACATTTGACGTATCAATTAGGTATCTTAATCAAGATCCATGGGAGAGATTAAATAAACTTAAAGAAGCAATACCAAACACACCGCTTCAGATGTTGGAGCGGGCGATGAACGTAGTTGCCTACCGAAATTTCCCAGATGACATTGTAAAAAAATTTGTTTATCTTGCAAAGAAAAATGGTTGTGATGTTTTCAGAATTTTTGATGCGTTAAACGATCTTCGAAATATGGAAACTCCTATGGAGGCTGTCAAAGAAAATGGAGGTCACGTTCAAGCTTGTTTAAGTTATACAATATCTCCAATTCATACGGTGGATTATTTTGTTGAAAAATTTGAGAAGCTATCGAAAATGGGAGCAGACTCCCTCTGTATAAAAGATATGGCGGGAATGATATCCCCTAAACGTGCATATGATATTGTTAAAGGATGTAAAGATGCTGGAATTAAACTAGAAATCAACCTTCATTCACACAGCACTAGTGGAATGACAGGTATGGCATATCAGAGAGCTATTGAGGCAGGTATAGATATTTTAGATACTGCAATCTCACCAATATCTGGGGGGACTGCTGCACCGCCAACAGAAAGTGTAGTTGCTGCACTTCAAGGAACAGAATGGGATACTAATTATGATTTAAAACTACTTATCGAAATCAGGAAATATTTCCTTGACATTTGGGAAAAATACAGGCATTTGCATAGAATCAATGCACTAAAGATTGATCCTAGTGTTACATTACACCAAATTCCTGGCGGGATGCTTTCAAATCTAATTTTCCAACTTGAAGAACAGGGGGCAAATGAGAAATATCGAGAGATACTTATTGAAACTGCTAGGGTTAGGGAAGAACTTGGATACCCACCACTTGTTACTCCAACAAGTCAGGTAGTAGGTGTTCAATCAGTTATGAACGTTCTTCATGGAAGATATAAAGTTATTACGAAGGAAACAAAAGATTATTGTAAAGGAATGTATGGTAAATCTCCAGCACCCATCAAACCTGAAATAATGAAAAAAGTACTTGGGCCAAAATGGAGGGATGAGGTAATTGATTGTAGACCATCCGATCTTTTAGAACCTATGTGGGAAAAGCGAAAATCAGAGCTAAAAGATCATGATGTTGAAATGACAGATGAGAACATTATGACATATGCTTTATACCCTCAAGTTGGACTTAAATTCCTATTGGGAAAAGCAAAAGCAGAGTTCACCTCAGATGAATTGCCACTACCTATCGATCATGATTTGACACGTGGAATGGTTAGACAGTCTTTTCCAGAACACAAGCAAATATGGATTGAAACAGAACCTCCCGAAAGTAGATCTGTTACAGCTAAGATTCCAACAGAATTTGAGGTTGAGGTAGATGGAGAACCATTCGAGGTAAAAGTCAACCCAATAGGCGGATATCTTGTCTCAGGAACATCTGAAGAAGCAAAAGTAACTACTAAAGATATGGAAGGAAGCGTTAAATCAAATATGCAAGGTACTATACTTTCTATCAAAGTAGAAAAGGGGAATAAGATAAAAGAAGGACACGTCATTGCAACAATTGAAGCAATGAAGATGGAACAAGAGATTAAATCCGATGTTGCTGGAGAGGTTAAAAAAATCTTTGTAAATGAGGGGGACTCTGTAGCTAGCGGAGATATTCTCATTCAAGTTATATAGGATTAATTAAGAGGTGAAATCATGCTTAATAAAGTACTGATTGCAAATCGTGGAGAAATCGCAATCCGAATTATGAGGGCATGTAAAGAGCTGGGAATAACAACAGTTGCAGTTTTTTCAGATGCTGATAAAAAAGCATTATTTGTTAGATATGCAGACGAAAAATATAACATAGGTCCAGGCCCTGCTAATCAGAGTTATCTTATGAAAGACAATATAATCGATGCTGCATTGAAATCAAAAGCAGAAGGTATACATCCAGGATATGGTTTTATGGCTGAAAATGCCGATTTTGCAGAAATGTGTCACAAAAATGGTATTGAGTTTATAGGTCCACCAGTATCTTCAATGAAACTAATGGGTTCAAAAATTGATTCGAAAAAATCTATGATGAAAGCAGGTGTGTATGTTGTCCCTGGAGTAACTGAGGCAATATCTGATCATGAAAAAGCAAAGAATATTGCTCATGAAATAGGATATCCTGTGATGTTGAAAGCATCTGCTGGAGGCGGTGGTATAGGCATTCAGATGGTCGAAAATGAAAATAAGATGGAAAAAGCACTAACAAGTGTCCGTCAACTTGCCAAAAACTCGTTTGGTGATGATTCCGTTTTTATTGAGAAATTCATCGAGGATCCTCGCCATATAGAATATCAAATTATTGGTGACAAAAAAAATCATCTTATCCACTGTTTTGAACGTGAATGCAGTGTTCAACGAAGACATCAAAAACTTATAGAAGAAACTCCTTCTTGTGCATTAACACCTGAACTTCGTGAAGAAATTGGTGAACAAGCGGTACTAGTAGCAGAAACGGCAGGGTACTATAATGCCGGGACTTGTGAATTTATGTTCAAAGATGGAAAATACTACTTCTTAGAGATGAATACACGTCTCCAGGTTGAGCATCCTATAACGGAGGCTACAACAGGAGTTGATCTAGCCCGTGAACAACTTCGTATTGCATCTGGTCTGGAACTTGAATATGATCAAAATGATATTCGCCCAAGAGGTCATGCTATTGAATGTCGTATCAATGCTGAGGATCCTATGAATAATTTTGCTCCAGCACCAAGTAAGATTATCAAATATGCAGAACCTAGTGGTCCAGGTATCAGAATTGATTCAGGAGTATATCAAGGATTTACTATTCCTCCATTTTATGATTCCATGATGGCTAAGCTAATCATATGGGCTGAGGATAGACAAAGAGCAATAGAACGAACAAAACGAGCATTATGGGAATTTCAGATTGGAGGCGTGAGACATAATATCCCATTTCATCAAGTTGTAATGGAAAATAAACAATGGATAAAAGGCGAATACGATACAAGTTTTATTCCCAGATATAGGATTCTTGATAAAGTGGTGGAACATGTTAAAGAGATGAAATCACAATTATCTTCAACCAGAACTGCTGCAGCAATGGCAGCGGTTCAAACTGTTATTATAGCTTCAAATAAACTACACCAGAAGGAATAAACAAACTTGTTTATGAATAAAGAAGAAAAGAAAAACAAAGTTTTATTTTCTTATGAGATCTAGTGAGGATAGTTCGGCAGATAGTTTATCTACAGCTATTGATACGTCTTCTGTTTTTCTAGCACCTGTACAAACTATTTTTCCAGAACCAAATAGAAGCATTGCTACTTTCGGCTCTTTTATTCGGTAGACTAAGCCAGGGAACTGCTCAGGTTCGTATTCTACGTTTTCTAAACCTAATCCCATTGCTACCTCATTTAGATTAAGTTCAGTTCCTAAATCAGATATAGCTACTATGTTTTGTATAACAATTTCAAGATCTTTGTTCTTATACACGTCAATATTCATTTTCCTTAATTTGTCTGCAATAATCTCTATGGTCTTCTGTACATCTTCTATGTTCTTTGCACCTGTACAGTTAGCTTTACCGCTTCTAAAAAGTAATGTTGCTGTCTTAGGGTTTTTTATCCTATATACCAAACCAGGGAATTGTTCAGGTTCATATTCTGCTTCTTCTAACGATTGTGCTATGGCGTCCAAATCCAGTTTATCTGCAAAGGAAGTAGACGCTACAATATTTTCTACTTTTATTGCTGGCATATTTTTTTCTCCATTTTTTATAATAACTCCATAGATGAAAGTTTATCTTCGATTGTGTTTATTGATAAAGTTGCATCTTCTAATTTCTTAGCTCCGGTACAAACAATTTTTCCAGATTCAAAAAGAATCGACATCATGCCTATATCATCCATTTTATATATTAATCCTAGAAATTTTTTAGGATTATATTCCACGTTATCTAACAATAGGTTATCGACTATTGATTTTAGATTCAACTTCCTACCGATATCAGAAGAAGAGACTATGTTTAGAATTTCTATTTTCGGCTCTTTTATAGTAGAAACTCCAGAATTTCGGATATTGTTTCTTGTTTTGTTTATTGCATTCTCAGCATCCTCAATATTTTTTGCACCTGTACAAACCACCTTTCCACTTGGAAAGAGAAAAGCAATGGTATTGGGTTCACTATAATGCAAAATCAGACCGGTAAATTCATTGGGATCATATTTGGAATTTTCTATCTTATTGGCTAAATGTTGTATGTCTAACTCATCGGCTAACTGGGTAGTCGCAACAATATTTTCAATAATTATTTCTGCCATAACAACAATAGCCTTCCTTTCCTGGAGTATTTAAAGGGTTTTTATAAAGATTTCGATTACAAAAAATAATTTTACCAGACTCTGTCTACGTCTAAATCAGTATCGTTTTTCTTGGTTTTTCTTTTTTTCTTTTTTAAATTAATTTTATCAAGAACCCCTCGAAATTCATCAGTGTGATATTCAATTCTCCTCTCGCAACTTGCTACAGCTAACTCACCTCTTGTCTTTTCAATAATTCCTCTAACCATGTCTTGCTTTTTCTTTATTGGAATCAATCCAGAAGGGTAATCAAATCGTATAATGGCGCTATATATGTCTTCCATAAGTCTTAGGTAATCATTTGCCTTTTCTGACTCACCAGCTAGAATAGAATCCAAGGATTTTCTCCTAAGTTCTCCCACTACATCACATAATCCCTTTAAATATGCACTATATGTGGTTTGGATTTTATCTGGATCAGGTAAAATTTTACCTTGCATTATATTAAAGAGGCAATGTGCTTCTACCAACTCTTGTGCAGCATTTTCAACAAAACCAGCATGATATAATTCAGAATGATTCGCCGTCATATCATATAATTCTAATAATTTGCCGGATGCTTTCTTTATATACTTTTCAGAATCTTTCATTAAATCCTGATGAATACATTGAATTGCCTTCCTGCATCCTATGATTATTTCTCTTGAAGATCTTAGTGCTCTCTCTCTAATTCTATCCTTGTCGTCGATATTTTTCTCGATTTTGTCAATAATTTTACCCAAATTCTTCATTGTATACTCAAAACAATCATTATAGTTATATCTTTTTCTTCACTTCATTTTTTTTTATTTACCCAGAAATCCGGCATCTCATTATTAAGACCTTTAATAACCTGCTCAGCACACACTGTTCCTGCTCGTATTTGTCCTTCCTCTGTATTAGCACCTAAATGAGGTGTTAAAATAACATTGTAAAGTGATAGTAGAGGACTATCTTTAGGGGGTTCATTTTCAAAAACATCAATTCCAGCACCGGCAATCTTCCCATCCTTCAAAGCATTATAAAGGGCATCTTCATCAACAATTCCGCCACGAGAACAATTGATTAGATATGCGGTTGGTTTCATTTTTGAAAGCATTTTTTCATCTATGATATGGTGAGTTGAAGGTATGTGTGGAAGATGAAGTGAAATGAAATCTGCTTCTTTCATAATATCGCATAGTTGATCAGTTTTTTTTATTCCATCTTTTTGCATATCTTCTTTTGAAATATACGGGTCATATCCGATTATGGACATATTGAATGCTTGGGAATATTTAGCGGTACGTTTTCCGATATTTCCACATCCAATTAGGCCAAGAGTTTTTCCATAAATTTCAATTCCCTTCAATTGTTTTTTTGCCCACTCTCCTTTTTTCATAGTTGAATCTGCCTTGGAAATATGTCTTGAAAGAGAAAGCATATGTGCCATGGCAAGCTCTGCGACACTACCAGTTGCTCCAGTTGGAGCATTTACGACTTTAATATTGTTCTTAGCGGCAGTTTCTAAATCTATATTGTCCACGCCTATACCAGCTCTACCAATTACTTTTAATTTTCCTTTTGCCCCTGCTTTGATTATTTCTTCTAAGACCTTTGTTCTACCTCTAACCATTAATGCATCATATTTTGAGATTTCTGCAATAAGAGTCTCAGCATCCATTTCATTAAAAGTTACATCATGTCCAGTATCCTTTAAAAGCTCTATAGCTTCGTCTGCCATTTTATCTGTAATGAGTATTTTCATGAATAACTCCTATTGTATGTATATAAAAACATATAAAAACTTTTACGCTAAGCGATCTATTTGAAAGTCAATCTCGTGAAACTCTGAATCTTCTCCAAGTTCTTCTTCTATTCTTATTAATTGATTATACTTGGCGTTTCTATCACTTCTGGCAGGTGCTCCGGTTTTAATTTGACCGGCACTTGTGCCAACTGCCAAATCTGCAATAAAATTATCTTCCGTCTCCCCGCTTCTGTGGCTTATAATCGTAGTCCAACCTGCATCATGCGCCATTTTTATCGCATTTAATGTCTCAGTTACAGTACCAATCTGATTAAGTTTTATAAGAACGGAATTTGCTGCATTTAGTTCAATACCTTTTTGAATTCTTTTTGGGTTTGTTACAAACAGGTCATCGCCTACAATTTGAATATTGTTACCTAGCTTATTTGTCATTTCTATCCAGGAATCCCAGTCATCTTCTGCGAGACCATCTTCAATACTTATGATGGGATATTTTTTGCATAGATCAACATAGAAATCAATCATTTCTCCCCCAGAGTATGATTTTTTACCAATCTTATATATTCCATCATAGAAAAATTCACTTGAAGCAGGATCTAATGCTATTTTCATCATATCATTATATCCAGCGTTTTCTACTGCTTTTAGTATTAATTCTAATCTATCATCTACACTAGTTATCTGTGAAGGTGCAAACCCGCCCTCATCTCCGATAAGTATTCCTCCAGCACCAAACTTTTTCTTTAGAATTTTGGCAAGATGATGATATGTTTCAGAAACCATTCTAATGCTATCTGTAAAACATTTTGCATTTGTGGGCATAATCATATGTTCTTGTATTGAATTCTCTTGGCCTGCATGTTTTCCGCCGTTTACTACATTGCACATGGGAACAGGCATTTTATGAGGTAAGACGCCGAACATCTCAGCGATATAGGAATATGAAGTGAGATTTTTATCAGCAGCTCCTGCTTTAGTTAATGCCATGGAAATTGGAAGTATTGCATTAGCACCGAATTTATCCTTGTTTTCAGTTCCATCTAATTTTAACATAATATTGTCAATTGTTTCTTGATGGCGGCAATTCAATCCAATAAGTTTTGGGGATATATTTTTATTTACATTTTCAACTGCCTTTAAAGTTCCTTTTCCAAAATATCTTGTTTTGTCTCCATCTCTGAGTTCCAAAGCTTCATGTCGCCCTGCGCTTGCCCCGCTTGGCGCCATAGCTCTAAAAACCCCCTTTTCGGTAACAACATCAACCTCAACTGTTGGGTTTCCTCTGGAATCCAAGATTTCTCTAGCTTTTATTTTGATAATTTCAGACATAGTCTATTTTCTCACTACTAATCCATAATGTCTTCTTGTATAATAAAACTGTTTACATCGTTCAATTATTCTTAAACACAAAGTTCACGCCATACATATATTTTTAAAGAAACACTTAATAACACACGTTGGTTTTTATCTATGGAGGTAGGAAAGTATGTATGAATACGTAACAATTGTCATAATAATATTTTTGGTGTTATTACTATCATCGGCAATAAAAATTATGGCAGAATATCAGAGAATAGTTATATTTAGGTTGGGTAGATTACAGGGAATAAAAGGCCCAGGTCTTGTTTTTATTATACCAATAATAGATAGTATAATAAAATTAGATTTGAGAACTCGTGTTATAGATGTACCAAAACAAAGGGTGATTACTAAAGATAACGTAACGGTAGATGTTGATGCAGTAGTATACTTTAGAGTAACAGATCCGGAAAAGGCTGTAATCGAGGTTCAAAGATATGAGGTAGCAACAAGTTTACTAGCACAAACAACACTGAGAGATATATTAGGACAAAAGACTTTGGACGAATTACTATCAAAAAGAGAGGAACTCAATAAAAGCCTACAAACAATCATCGATACTGGTACAGATCCATGGGGCATAAAAGTATCTAATGTGACTATTCGAGATGTTGCACTGCCTGATGAAATGCTTAGAGCAATTGCAAAGCAGGCTGAGGCAGAGAGAGAAAAACGATCAAGGATTATTATCGCGGAAGGGGAATTTCAAGCATCAAAGAGAATGAGTGATGCAGCAATGTTATATGAAAAGACACCAATGGCGATGAGACTCAGAGAACTTCAAACACTTCAAGAAATTGCTAGAGAGAAGAACCTTATAATAGTTCCTGCTGGAGAAATGGGAACTATTGCTGGAATAGCAAAAGCAGTTAACCAGAAAGTTGTAGAATGAAGCAAAAACTCTCCCTTATTTTCTTTATTTTTCTTTTTATTTTCCACTCATCTACATATATCGTAGGTGCTCAAGATTTAAATATATTAATTGTAGAAATAACTGATACAATTGATCAATCATCTGTAGAAATTTTAAAAGAAAGTATAAGAGAGGCCGAAAATCAAAACTCTCAGGCAATTATTATCCTACTCGACACACCTGGCGGAGGATTAAAACAAACATTCGATATAGCAGATTTAATACAGAATAGCAAAGTCCCTGTGATAGGTTATGTTTACCCTAGTGGTTCTGCAGCATGGTCTGCTGGAACATTCATTCTGATGAGTGCCCACATTGCAGTAATGACAAATCATACCATTATTGGTTCTTGTCAACCAGTGGAAGTAACTTTTGAAGGAACCAGAGTTGTTAACGAATCAAAAACAATCAATGCCCTTGTGGAATGGATTCAAGAACGAGCTAATATGTACGGGAGAAACAAAACACTTGCAAAAGAATTTATTACCATCAATAGGAATGTTAATGCCACACTAGCAAAAGAGTATGGTGTCATCGAATATGTGTCTGAATCTGTTGAACAGCTACTAAATGATATCGATGGTGTCAATGTTACCACATCAATAGGAAATGTAATACTTAATACAAAAGATGCAAAACAAATAATTTATACGCCTTCATTCTCAATTCAATTTCTTAAAATTATATCAAATCCAGTACTCACTTCTCTTTTAATGATGCTTGGAATTTTCGCCTTGATTTTTGGTATATCATCTCCTGGGTTTGGTGCAGAGGTGTTTGGTGTAATTGCAATACTTATATCCTTAGTTGGAACTGGATTTGCGATATCTGAGCTAAGCATAATCTTTATAATTATCGGATGCCTTCTGTTTATTATAGAAATATTTGCCACGCCAGGATTTGGTATAATAGGTATTGGTGGAATTATCTGTTTGGTCTTGGGATCTATATTCCTTATACCAACTTTTTCTACCAGAGAGTGGGTGATTTCGATGGATTGGATAAATGATTTAATAATAATATTATTGGTGGCATCTGTACTTTTTGCCGCATTTTTTGGATTTTTACTGTATAAAGTAATTCAAATTAGGAAAAAGAAGAAAGCGGTCGGGATCTTTGTTGGAGAGAATGCAGAGACAATAGATAGAATAACACCAGATGGCCCAGGTTATGTACGTTTTAAGGGAGAATATTGGCAGGCCAAATCCGATAATATAATTGAACCAGGCACAAAAGTTGTTATTTCGAAAAAAGACGGATCTGTTCTAATCGTAAAATCTAAAGAATAACGACCAAACATTAATCAACTCTTATCCTTTTCCACGGCATGACTTAATAATGCGTAATGATATAAAAATTCAGTTTCTAGGTGGTAGCGATGAAGTTGGTAGTTTAGCAATGGTGCTAGAAACAGACGGTATCCGATTACTTTTTGATTATGGAATGACTCCTAGTAAACCACCTGCATACCCCCTTCCAGCGCCACCAGTTAATAAAATATTACTCACTCATTCTCATCTTGATCATTCTGGAATGACACCATCTCTTTGTTCTGGTGTTGATCAAGATATTATTGCAACAAAACTGACAGGAGAGATTGCAAATTTGTTGCATAAAGATTCAATTAAAATTGCGAAAATGGAAGGTTATGCTCCTCCATATAACACCTCAGACATAAGTCAAGCTAAACTTTGCATTAATCCTGTAGAGCCATTACAAAAAGAAAATATCGGAAATGATTGTGAAGTTCGATTTCATTCTGCAGGACATATTCCGGGTTCACTAATGTTTGAGATTGTCGGATCAAAAAATATTTTGTTTACGGGCGATCTAAATGTTGATGATACTAGACTTGTTAAGGGAACGAAACCAGTACAATGTGACATTTTATTTATGGAGGGAACATATGCTGGAAGGGAACATCCAAAAAAGAGATCTGAACTAGAAAAGGATTTTTTAGATAAAATTGAAGAGGTTGTAACTCGTGGTGGTGTAGTAGTATTGCCTGCTTTCGCTGTATCGAGGTCTCAAGAACTTGCGCTTATTTTAGGGAATTCTGGATATAATGTTTGGTATGACGGGATGGGTAGAAAAGTATCTAAAATATTTTTGAAACATCCCAAATGCCTAAGGTCATCACAAGATCTTAAAAAAGCACTTAATAGATTGAATTTCGTTCATTCCGATCATGGTAGAAAGTTAGCTTTAGAATCAGAAGTTATAATTACATCAAGTGGAATGATGGATGGTGGACCTGTGTTGGGTTATATGAACAAGCTGAAAAACGACCCAAAAAGTGCAGTTTTTCTTACAGGATATCAGGTTGAAGATACAAATAGTAGATTGCTTGTGGAAAAAAGAAAATTAGATTTTTACGGTGTCGTTGAAAATATTGAGTGTGAAGTAGAATATTTTGATTTTTCTGGCCATGCTGGGCATAGTGAGCTTATTGAGTTTGCAAAACAATGTAATCCAGAAAAAATAATACTTATGCATAGCAATAACCGTAATGCTCTTGCAGATCCTCTTAAAGAATATGCAGAGATTTGCAGTCCAAACGATGGGGAAATATTAAAATTGTAACGATTTGATAAGATTTAAAAGATATTATAAATTTTATTGAAGATTATATTTGATATGAAGAGGCTATTTAAAAGGAGAATATCACATGGAGGAGATGACTCAAAGACAAAAATACGATCTTAAACGCCAGCTTGAAGAATTGAAAGAGTGCAAAGGTAAACACACAGAGCTAATTTCGCTTTATATTCCTCCGACAAAACAGATTTATGATGTTACTTCTTATCTAAAAAATGAGTTATCTGAATCTCAGAATATTAAATCAAAAACAACTCGAAAAAACGTTTTATCTGCCATTGAATCTATTTTGAGTAGATTAAAAAATTTTAAGCAATCGCCCAAAAACGGCGTTGTTTTTTTTGTCGGTCATAAGGGCATTGGCAGCGACCAGACAGAAATGGTTGTATTCGTTATTGAACCCCCAATGCCATTTAAGACATTCCTTTATCGTTGTGATTCTTTATTTTATATAATCCCACTAGAAGAAATGCTAACAGAAAAGGACGTCTATGGTCTGTTGTTGATTGATCGAAGAGAGTGTACAGTAGGTATCTTGAGGGGAAACAGAGTAGATTTGCTTAAATATATGACCTCTCAAGTTCCCGGAAAACATGGCAAAGGGGGACAATCACAGAGAAGATTTGAACGTCAAACAGAGATTGCAGCTCATGAGTGGTTTGTAAAATGCGGAGAAAAAGCAAGCGAAATATTCAATGCAGAGAATGATGTTAAAGGCATTTTAATTGGAGGCCCGGGCCCTACAAAAAAATATTTTGTTGAAGAAAAATATCTCCATTATGTAATTCAGAATAAAATTATAGATGTCTTTGATACAGGGTATACAGATGAATTTGGTCTAAGGGAACTGGTTACTATTGCTTCAGAGACGATGTCTGATTTGGAAGTTGCTAAAGAGAAGAATGTAATGAAACGTTTTCTAAAGGAGGTTAAAAAAGGAGATCAAAGTCTGGCTATTTATGGTGAAGCACAAGTGAGAAAAGCGTTGGAGATGGGAGTAGTCGATACGTTGTTACTCTCAGAGAAGCTCAGGAAATATAGATTAATATTAAAATGTCCTGTATGTAACTATAAAAAAGAAATTACTATCGATGAAAGTGAGTTAGAAGATTTTATCATACCAAATTGCCATAAATGTAAATCGCAGCCTTTAATGGAGTTGGAAAAAAAGATTGATATTATAGATGAACTTTCGGAGTTAGCAGAGAAATCTGGCGGAAAAGTAGTCCTAGTCTCCCAGAATAGCGAAGAAGGGGATTCTTTATACTCTGCTTTTAGTGGAATAGCAGGAATATCACGATACCCAATTGATATATAATTAATCTCAAATAATGAATTTTTCGTAAAATTTATTGGTCATATTTAATAAATTATAAATATGTGCTTGCTCCTGTAATATTTTGAACAATAGATATTAAACCGATGGTTATATAAATAATGAAATATATTATTTAGTTAGGTAATATACGATGTCATCGCGAGAGGATTTCAAGTCTTTTATACCTTCAAAGAAGATCATTCCTGAATTAACAATCAAGGCTGTTTTGGTTGGTGCATTACTTGCAATTGTTTTAGGTTCTGCTAATGCGTATCTTGGATTGTATGCTGGTTTGACAGTATCTGCTGCTATACCAGGGGCTGTGATGGCTTTCGCTCTCTTAAAACCTTTTAAAGGGACGATTTTGGAAGTCAATATTGGTATGATGGGTGCCGCGGCAGGTGAAGCACTTGCTGCAGGGGTCATATTTACAATTCCAGCAATGGTATTACTTGGCACTTGGTCTGAAATTCATTATTTTGAGACAACAATTGTCGCTTTTCTAGGAGGTATTCTAGGTGTTTTATGGATGGTTCCTCTAAGGAGAGCCCTTATTATTAAAACCGATCTTCCTTTCCCTGAGGGAGTGGCTGTTGCTGCTGTTCTTACAACGACAGTTGGTGACGAATCATCAACCAAAGAAGGGGAATCAGGATCTGGAGTAAGTAGTATTTGGCTAATGACGGGTGTACTTTTAGCAGCATTATTTAAATTTGGACAAGTTGCATTACAAACTTTTAGTGGTGCAATTCATGGTATTATTGATATTGGAAAATTCAGTATTGGTGGGAGAGAAGAATCAGGAGTTTTTTATGGAGGAATCGCATCATCTCCAGCACTTCTTGGTGTTGGATGGATTATAGGTCCTAGGATTGCATCATTTGTCTTTGTAGGGGGACTTCTTGGCTGGGTTATTCTTGCTCCTCTTATAGCACTTGCCACTGGCCTACCCACACCTGGAACCGAATCACAAATAAAAGATGCCTTAGCATTTGGTGCTGGTAATTTTGAAGCAGGTAGTTTGATTTGGGGATTCTACAATATATGGGGGGACTTCATTCGATATGTTGGTGTTGGAGCTATGGTGGTTGGCGGTCTCTACACTATTTTCAAATTGAGAACTAATCTTAGCCAAGGACTTAGGGAGGCAATTGTAGGAATTACAGGTGGTCAAGTAGCAGCTAAAAAAAGAACAGATCAGGATATGAATTTCAAGTTTGTATTTCTTTTAATAGGGGCACTTACAATCCCTGTCTTTATTCTTTATGGATGGGTATCAAGTCAGTGGGTAGTTTCCGGAATAATGGCAGTTTTTGCTATACTATTTGCTTTTATTGCTAGTGCAATTGCAGGATACATGGCTGGACTTTTAGGATCTTCAAATAATCCAATATCTGGTGTAACTGTGTCTGTTCTTCTCATTACTTCTTTAATTTTACTTGGATTTGGTCTTTCAGGAAACGTTGGAGCTTATGGCGTTGCAATACTTATTGCAGCAGTTATTTGTTGTGCTGCGGCCATTTCTGGAGATGTCCTTCAGTCATTGACATGTGGTCAGATGATAGGAGCAACACCTAAAAACCAGCAGATTGCAGAAATGATTGGAGTGCTTGCTGCTGCACCGGTACTCGCACTTGTCGTATCGGCACTTGATCAAGCCTATCATATTGGAAGTACTAATCTTCCGGCACCTCAGGCTTTTCTTATGGCAGGTATTGTTAAGGGTGTTTTAGGTGGAGAAATGGTATGGCCATTTGTTCTAGCTGGAGCAGTACTTGCTTTCGTTCTCATACTTATTGATTTACCAGTATTGCCCGTTGCTATTGGGATATATCTGCCTTTCACATTAGTTGTTCCGATTTTTGGTGGAGGTATTGTAAGACACATAACAAATAAGTTTATTACAAGGAAATATGGTTCTGCTGAAGAAGAGCAAATAAGTGAATGGGAGTTAGCAATAAAACAAACTGATGTAAAACCAAAAGAAAAGATTATAAGAACGGGACTTCTTCTAACTGCTGGATTAATCGCTGGAGAAGCATTGATGGGAGTTGTTGTGGCATTTCTTATCATTGGTGGTATAAATCTTGCTATATTTGAGTATCCTCCAATATGGCCAGGGCTGCTCTTGTGGATTTTTATAGCTGTACTTCTGGCGTATATCCCGCTGAGGGAAATATTTGCAAATGACGAGCAAGAAAAAAAATAAACTACCAACAACTGAAGAATTCTTACAATATAAACCAAAAAGACTAGATTTTGAGTGGTTTACAAATGAAGAAGGACTTGTTGGGTTAAAAGTACCTAAGTTCAAAAGCAAACATGGTAAATATTTTTGTAAGATAATAAAAAAGGATAATGCATTTACTGCAAATATGGATAAACTCGGGTCACTCGTATGGATGAATTGTAATGAAAAAAATACAGTAAAGCAGATTTTGGAGACAATTAAAAAGGAATTTCCAGATGAGGAAAAGATTGATCAAAGGCTATTTGTATTTATCCAACAAATGAAAAATCTGAATTATCTTGATTATTAATTGCCTTCGAGATGTGATCTTATTACCTTTAAGATACCATTATCTCTTTTCCATTCTTTGGAAATTTTATCTAAAATAAGTTTCTTTCTAAAAATAGGGCCATTTAGTGTAAGTGTTTCAAATTCTCCTCCTTCTCCTGCTGTATTTATTGAATATTTTTTTTTTAATTGTTGGATATCATTTATAGTTTTTCCATTAATTGTTTTTCCCAACCATGTTTCATCAAATCCGTAAGCAAAAACACCAACAATTATAATCTCAAAACCTGCATTTATTTGCTCTCTTAGAATTAATTCTTGGTTTTTATGCCAGATTGGAGTAAATGATTTTATTCCTATTTCGTGGCAGATTTTTTCAATTCGAGTTCTTTGGTATTCGGATGCAATAGCACCACTTATTACACCATTTATATCAAGATCCTTTAAGATTTCTTTCAGGTCATTAAGCTCCTCTTCCTTTTTACCTTTTGTTTGTTTTCTAATAAGCGGGATATTAATTGCTTCTGATAATTTTTCAGTTAAATGAATATTAATTGAATGAAACATCCATGAATCTTTATTTTCAGGATATACTGTTACCAAATGAGAGATATCCCATCCCCATTGTTTAGCTATATATATAGAAAAGACAGAGTCTTTTCCACCTGAAAAAAGTGCTGCAACTTTCATCGTATAGATATGACTTTAAATTAATAAACGTTTATAGTATAAACATGCTTAAAATTTCAAATATATTCTTATGGAGATTTTAAAATGAAAATAGGGATAATAAGTGGATATAAAATATCCGATTTTATTAAAAATTCAGAAAAACTAATAGTTGAGACGACTTATGGGGATGTACAGATTTTATTGACTAAGTATAAAGAACATAAAATCTTTTTTATTAATAGACATGGAAAAAACTTAAACCTTCCTCCTAATAAAATAAATTATTGTGCTAATATACAATCGTTAGCAGCAAGTCAAGTAGATAAAATAATTTCTGTAGGTACTGTTGGATCTATGATTAAAGACCTTAAACCAGGAGATTTTGTTATCCCTCATGATTTTATTGATTTTACAAAATCAAGACCTCAAACTTTTTTTGAAGATAGAAGAATTCATGTTGATATGACTAATCCATTTTGCCAATCTTTAAGAAGATTACTAATAAGAAGCTGTAAGAAAATAAGTGATATTACCTTTCATGAAATAGGAGTATATTTAACAACAGAAGGCCCGCGATTAGAGACTGCATCAGAAATTAAAATGTTCAAAAATTTTGCTGATATTGTGGGAATGACATTGGTTCCTGAAATTGTATTAGCAAGAGAGAAAGGGATTTGTTATGCATCAATATGTGTGGTTTGTAATATGGCTACGGGATTACAAAATAAGTTTTCTGCAAATGAGATATTGGAAATATATAATGAGAAAGAGTCTCTTATTTTAAAAATATTAAAAGCGACCATTGAATCTACCGAAAATAAACAAGATTGTAATTGTAAACATGAATTAATAAAGGCAACATTATGAAAAAATATGAGCTTATTGAACATACCGCAGATGTGGGTATAAAAGCTTATGGTAAAAATATATCTGAATCTTTTGAAAATGCGGCAAAAGGTATGTTTGATATAATAACGAATTGTTCAAAAATAGATTATGTTGGACAGTATAATATTCAGTTAGAGGCGCCGGATTTTGAGCAGTTATTGGTTGATTGGTTATCTGAATTATTGTTTTTGAACAGTGCAAAAAACTTGGTTTTCGGTCTTTTTAATGTAGAAATTGATAAGAAATATCCTTGTCTCTCAGCAAGTGTTTTTGGTGAAAACTACAATATCTCTAAACATAAAATTGGTTTTGAAATTAAAGCTGTAACATATCATATGTTAGAAATACGAAAGAAACGTTTTTATCAGGTTCAGGTTCTTTTTGATATATAAAGTATAGGATTTTATTTATCATAATACAAAGTGACGTTGATGTCGATATTTTTGAAACATAGCAATTTTATAGTTTCAATGAACTCGTATTTTAATTTAAATGTATGATAAGCTGTTCAATACATAGATCCGTAGGCCGGACGGCAATACAAAACTGATAAATACCACTTTTTCTCTCCCCAAAACATCCGTCCGGTTTCTCCTAACATATAAACATTTCTTGGGTAAGTATTATATGGGGTATTCAAATAAAGAATTTTAATAGTAGGTGTAAAATTATGACTTGCGGCAAGATTACAGAAAACATGAATATTAAAGAGGTTATTGATAAACATCCTGAAGTTGTACCCGTTTTTCAAAAATATAATATGGGATGTATAGGTTGTATTGCAGCATCTTTTGAAAAGCTTAGCGATATTGCTGTGGTCCATGGCATCGATGTAAAAAAATTAGTAAAAGATCTAAACGATGCAATGGAAAAATAATAAATCATCATATTGTTTGATTTGTTATTACAACTTTTCCATGTTTTATTCCTTTAATAGCCTTGATATTATCTGCCAGTTCTAGAATATTCTTAGCTTTTCCCTTTAAGACAAGTATTTCAAGACAATTATCATGATCAACGTGTATATGTGTGGTTACAAGTATTTCTTCAGTATGGTTATGCTGTAAATTAAGGAGTCTATCTGTTAGATTTCCTTCATGATGATTATATATCATTGTAAGAGTACCAATTGATTGAACGTCCGGGTCAAAGATTTCTTCCGTAATAATTTTTTCTCGTATAAGATCTCTAATGGCCTCCGATCGATTTTTATAACCTTTTTTCTTGATAGTTTTATCAAATTTCTTAAGTAAGTAAGGTTTAATTGATACCCCAAATCTTATTACTTTTTCCATTGTAACACGTTTTATAGATAATAGTAGCACGAATTTAAATTTTTTGTTACCAAAGATTTTTAAACCAAATTCTATTTTTATTCTATAAAATTAAAAAATTACTACTAAAAGGAGAAACATTTATGAATCACATAATTAAAAGAAAAAAACCAATCCTTTTTGTAGGAATAATATTGATATCATTATGTTTTACTCCATATTTACATTCAGAGGAAGTTTCAACAACTATTATATGTACAAATTCAATACTTGCGGATTTCACAAAAAATATATTAAAAGATAATGTTAAAATAGATTACATAATGCCTGCTAGCGCTTGCCCAATACATTTTGACGCTTCTCCTAACGATGTATCAAAGATTTCCTCAGCAAACATTATAATGTCACTTGGTATGGAGCCATGGCTTACTGATTTATTAGATAATTCCGATAATAGTAATTATAGCGAAATAAAATGTTCTCAACTGGGAGAAT
>DAOWFO010000005.1 GCA_030637965.1 Thermoplasmata archaeon | reverse complement strand
CATGCTCATCTCTTCAACAGATATCAGTTTTCTTCTCGAATTTCCGTTAGAACGGATCTTTCTCTTGTAATCTTTCAAGTATCTCCTTCTGAATTTTGGCATCGGACTCTTATCGATATAATCTTCAAGTTCCAGGAATTCATAAAGAGACTGTATCGCTGAAAAATACCTGCTAATTGTTTTAGGGCTGAAATTCTCGTTGTATCTGTTTTTACTATTTTCGAGGTGTATCTTGAATCTCTTCAAATCCGGGATATCAACATCTAATAGTGATTTCTCTATAATGGTAGAGAAGGTCTTCAGACATGACCGATAGTTCTCAATGGTTTTATCTGTCAAACCCATACACTCAGCATCTTCAAGATACTTACTGATTAATGAAAGGTTATCTGCCTTCGCAATCACATCAGGAACAATAACTGTCTTTTTGGCTATTCTTTCCATCGCCACCCCTTCGTACTTGATTCAATCAGTCCGTATCCTTCAAGCTGTGACAATTGATTTGATATCGCTTTAACAGATTCTGTCTCTGAAAATTCTACACCCAGACGAGATAGTATCTCATCATTGTCAACATATCTTATCTTCCCGTCTACACCTTTAGCATTTTTCAGGAGATTTATTAACTCCTTATCGTATTGTCTTACTCCTTCAAAAGATGTAGCTAAAAATGGTTCAGCACGATACTTCCTGATTTCCTTCTCTAAGTTGTCTCTAATGATATTCACTTGACGTAATTTGCTTTGTAGTTCAGATATCTCCTTTCTCACGTTTTTGTTCTCTTTTTCAATATCTTTTCTACTTTTAACTTCGTCCTCTACTTCAAGTAGTGAATCTTCTATGATCTGAACTATCCACTTAGATAAAGGCATCCCGTTTTCTTTTGCTGTTTTACCCCATTGCCCTCTTTGTTCCAATGTTGGTGCATAAACCCAAATAGCTCTTTTTTTGATAGTTTCGGTTTTACCCAAAATAATTCACCAAAAGGAGTATACCCTGTAAGTTTATAAGTTTTACTAGTAAATAAGTGCTCCCGTCGGGATTTGAACCCGAGTCTACGGCTCGAGAGACCGTAGACATGACTCGAGAAGTTTTATCTAGGAAGCTTCAAAACAAAGTTTTATATCAAAATTTAAGTATTGAAATAAGGATTCCTTTTGCAAAACTGGGTTAAACACTAACGTTAATATTAATGATGATTATTCAAAGTGTAGGTGATTAAACATCAAATCTATAGATCTTCCAGATGTTCAATCTGGCCCTTCGCTCTCAAATTTCAAGTTAACTAGAGTGGGGGTAACTGGAGTGAAAAAACTTGTAAATATAAAAAGACCAGATAAAGATAAAACAATCCCTCTGGTAGTAAAAATGGATCTTTTTGTTGATCTTCCGGCATCTCAAAAGGGAAGTCATATGTCTAGAAACCTTGAACTGGTATCAGAAATCATTGACATGAATATTCAAAAACCTGTATCCGATCTTGAAACTTTTTGTTCTGAAACAGCAATGCTCCTCCTTAAAAAACACGATTATGCAACTTATTCTGAGATAAAAGCAGAGGCCGACTATTTTCAAGATAGAATTTATCCATCTGGTAAAAAGGGTCTTGAACCGTATAAACTTGTAGCTGAAGCGCGAGCAGAAAAAACAGGAATGGTAAAAAAACTAATAGGTGTAAAAGTAATTGGAATGACTGCCTGTCCATGTGCAATGGAAGTTATTAGAAAAATTGGCAACTATGGAAAAAATGATTTACCTCCAACCCATAACCAACGGAACATAACAACTTTAATGATTGAAGTACCAAGTGAAAATAAATCAGTAGATGCAAATGATTTGATTGATATTGCAGAAAAGTCATTCAGTAGTCCTACATTTGGTATTTTAAAACGAAAAGAGGAGGGTGAAATTGTTTTTAACGCTCATAAAAATCCAAAATTTGTTGAAGATGTGGTTAGAGATATTCTAGGTGCAATTTTAAAGAAATATAAAAAGCTTCCAGATGATGTGCTTGTTGTAGTCAAAAGTGAAAGTGAGGAATCAATTCATAAACACAATGCTTTTGCAGAAAGAATTACAACGCTTGGCGAACTTAGAAAATAGATTTTTTGCATGCTAAAAACCTTTAAAAATAACCTTATGATTACCCCCCTTCAATGGCAAAATATCATATAGCTTGGTTACCTGGAGATGGTGTGGGAAACGATGTAATGGACGCTGCAAAAATCGTTCTTGATACCGTTGACCTTGACGCTGAATATATATACGGAGATATAGGGTGGGAATTCTGGAAAAAGGAAGGAGACCCATTACCTAAAAGAACCATAGATCTTCTGAAAGAAACAGATTGCGGCCTATTTGGTGCAATTACCTCAAAACCTAATCAAGAAGCACAAAAGGAACTTTCACCCAAGCTTAGAAACAAAGGTTTTGTTTATTCTAGCCCCATTGTAAGACTTAGACAAACATTTAACCTTCACACAAATCTACGACCATGTAAAGCATTTGAAGGAAATCCATTAAATTATCGCGATGATATTGACCTAGTAGTTTTTAGGGAGAATACAGAGGGACTTTATGCAGGTGTTGAATTTCATCCAGTACCTAAAGAAATTTTTAAAGCACTAAGTGTTCATAAAAAAATGAAAAAATTTAATAACAATCAATTAGAAGATCTTGCAATTTCTCTACGTATTTTTACACGTAAAGCTTGTCAAAATATTATCCGTCAGGCCTTTGAATATGCAAGGGTTCATAACCGTAAGAGTGTAACACTTATTGAAAAACCTAATGTCATCAGAGAAACAAGTGGGATGATGGTACAAGAAGCACGAAAGATTGCAAATAAATATTCTGACATTACATTTTGGGAAACCAATGTTGATGCTATGTGTATGTGGCTTGTAAAAAATCCACAGGATTACGATGTTTTAGTATCATCCAATATGTTTGGCGATATTATATCAGATCTTTCTGCCCAACTTGTTGGTGGTCTAGGATTTGCAGCTAGTGGAAATATCGGCGATGACTTCGCTGTTTTTGAACCAACGCATGGCTCTGCACCAAAATATGCTGGTCAATATAAAGTTAATCCAATAGCAATGATCCAATCAGTTAAACTAATGCTTGACTGGCTCGGGGAGAAAAATAATGCTAAAAAACTAGATCAGGCAATATCTAATGTAATCAGAGAAGGTAAGGTAAAAACATATGATATTGGTGGGTGTAATACATCATTAGAAGTTGCTGAAGAAATATCAAAAAAGTTTGAGGGAAATTAAGAATTACAAAAAACCATTTTTCTTTTTTATTTTTCCTAGAAAAATCTTTAAATGGGGATTTTATACCCGTGAGAGATTGAGGATTTAATCTATGACTGAAAAAAAGAAAGTAATTATAATGGGTGCAGCTGGCAGAGATTTTCATAACTTCAATGTTTACTATAGAGGAAATGAAGAATATGAGGTTGTAGCTTTTACAGCAACACAAATACCTGATATTGCCGGTCGAGAATATCCTCATGAACTATCAGGTAAACTATATCCAAATGGCATACCTATCTACCCAGAAGAGGACCTAACTAAAATAATAAAGGAAAATGATATTGATGAAGTTGTTTTTGCATATAGCGATATACCATATAGATATGTTATGGAAAAATCCGCTGTGGTAAATGCAGCAGGTGCTGATTTTATATTACTTGGACCAGAAAACACTATGATAAAATCAAATAAACCAATTATTGCCGTATGTGCAGTTAGAACAGGATGTGGAAAATCACAAGTATCCAGGAAAATATTTGAAATATTACGTAAGAAAGGTCTTAAAGTTGCTTCTATCAGACACCCTATGCCTTATGATTCAGATCTGACAAAACAAATATATCAACGCTTTGCAAACTATGATGATTTAAATAAAGCCAACTGTACAATTGAGGAAAGAGAGGAATATGAACCTTACATTGACATGGATGGAGTAATATTTGCTGGTATCGACTATAAAAAAATCTTGGATGAAGCAGAAAAAGAAGCAGATGTAATTATTTGGGATGGTGGCAATAATGACTTCTCATTTTACAAGCCAGATTTATTAATCACCCTTGCTGATCCTCATCGTCCAGGCCATGAAATATCTTATTATCCTGGTGGAGTTAACACAATATCTGCAAATATTATTATAATTAATAAGGTTAATACTGCAAGTAAGGAGAACATTGAAACTGTTTATAAAAACGTAAAAAAAGTAAATTCTTCAGCACAAATTATTGAAGGTATTTCATCAGTAATTGCTGAACATGGTGATTTAATTTCAGGTAAAAAGGTTCTTGTAATTGAAGATGGACCCACGGTTACTCATGGTAATATGAATTTTGGGGCAGGTACTATTGCTGCAAATGATAATAATGCAAGAGAAATAATAGATCCGAGAGATTTTGCAGTCGGTTCAATAAAAGAAACGTTCAATAAATACAATAACCTAACAAAAGTTCTTCCAGCCATGGGCTATGGCAAGAAGCAAATAAGTGAACTAGAAGAAACTATTAACAATGCTGAATGTGAAGTTGTAATAAGTGGAACCCCAATTGATCTAAAACGCATATTAAAAGTAAATAAACCAATAATTCGGGTAAGTTACAGCGTAGGAGAAGAAACTTCTAAGGAATTAGAAAAAATTGTAGATAACTTCATTTCAAAGATGCTTTAATTTTCCTCCTTCAAGTGCAAACTGTGCAAGCAATGATTCTAATTGTATATGTTCATTACTTCCTTCAATTAATCTGAATTCTGTTTCCCCGGTTTTTTCTATGAGTCTTACTTTGCTTTCATCTGAGATTGCAAGATCAAAAATTGTTTGATGTATTTGTTTTATTATATCTTCTCCACTTAATCCATATTTTAAAAGTAGATCATATAGTTGATTTCGTGCTGCCATAAAATCTCCCGACAAGGCATAGCTAATTAAAGATTTTACATCCTCCGGTTTTGCAGTAGAGCTAGTTTCATATAATAGCTCTGCAGTTATCTTTTTTCTTAATGATGCCGCCACTTGCAAAACATTTATTGCTTTTCTAAGATCTCCGCGAGCTACAAAGATGAGGGTTTCAAGACCATCTGGTGTAATTTCTAGGTTTTCTTTTGTAGCAATTTTCCTAATGTATTTTTGAATATCATCTGGTTTTATTGGACCAAATCTAAAAACATTACATCGTGATTGAATAGGCTCAATAATTTTTGAGGAATAATTCACTGAAAGAATGAATCTACAAATATGTGTATATTTTTCTATTGTTCTTCTAAGAGCTGCTTGAGCATCATTTGTTAAAGAATCTGCCTCATCCAGAAATATTATTTTAAATTGATTTTTTCCAATAGGTGCAGTTCTTGCAAATTCTTTAATTTTTCCCCTTATAATATTAATTCCTCGTTCATCACTAGCATTTAATTCATTAAAATTTTGTCTCCATGTGTCCCCGAATAATTCTCTTGAAAGTGCAAGAGCACTTGAAGTTTTTCCAGTACCTGCTGGTCCTGCAAAAATAAGATGCGGCACGTTCTTTGTTTTTACACAAGATTTCAATCTTTCAATTATTTCATTTTGACCTGCGACCTCATCAAGTGTTTTTGGTCGGTATTTCTCTATCCAAATATCCTCCATTGTAAAACCAAACCTGTAATGAATTCTAATGATTAATTCTTTTGGTCTATGATTTTAGTAATAATATCTGGAAGATTATTGGTAATTTTAGAAAAACGATGGTCGTCGTGATAAAATTTTACATTTGCCTCCTGTGCTTTAGCAAACTCTATGCTCAAATAGCAAGGAATAACATCATCTTCTGTGCCTAATAGTATAAAAATTTCAGCTTCTAATTTACATTCGAAAAGAAGATTATCTTTCATATCAATTAGTATCCTTTTAGGCATACCTTGAATTGTATCAATATCAACCTTTGGTGGGATTATTGCAGGATTGAGTAGTATAAGTTTTTTAACGTTTGTATGCATAAGAGCTGTTTTTGTGGCTAGAAAACCACCCATCGATGAACCTATTAAAACGACTTTTCTATCATTTTTTATCTCAGTATATATACGATTTAAACATTCAGCTATATCTAGATTTTCAGGTTTACAATCGCGATATTTGATAGGTTTTACGTTCAATTTATCTTTAAGCAATATCCCCTTTGTACTTTCTGGATCCGATAAATACCCATGGATGTAATAAATCATGTTTTCACCGATACATAACGAGGCATAAAATCCAAATATACAATACGATTTCTTGGTCCATCACCCTCATAGAAAAAAATATGTTGCCAAGTGCCTAAAATCAATCTATTATCTTCTACAAGAATAGTCACTGATGATCCAAAAAGACTTGCTTTAATATGAGCATCGCTATTTCCCTCAGAATGATGATAATCCCCTCTTTCGGGAATGATTATTTTCAATGTCGCAATGATGTCACGCTGTACGCTTGGATCCGCGCCTTCATTTATTGTAATTCCAGCCGTTGTATGAGGCACATAGACAATCAAATGACCCTTTTGAAGATTTTTTCGATCTACAAAATTTTGCACCTCTCTGGTAATATCAATCATTTCATTTCTCTTATTTGAAACAACCTTCAATTCAAACATATAATTCACAACATAAATAGTATGTTTATATCATTTAAAAATTATTTTGATTTCCTAGATAACATTTTTGTAGAACATTTAGATACACAAGGTTTGGTAAGTATAATATGAAGATTAAGCCAGAAGCAATTTTATTTGACCTGGATGGTGTGCTTATTGACTCTGTTGATGCATGGTTGGCTTCACTAAATATTGCCTTGGATCAATTTAATCATAAGATGATAACACGAGACAATTTCATTGAAAATTATTGGGGACATGACCTTCATGATACTTTAAATTTAATTGGTATAGACCAGAGGGCAGTAGCAGTCTGTAATATTTTATATGAGCAAAATCTGAATGAGGTGAAATTATATCCAAATGTAAAATCTACACTCGACAAACTAAATGATAATAAAAAATGTATTATTACCAATACACCAAAAGATAATACTAACAATATACTTATAAAATTTGAGCTTAACCAATACTTTGATG
>DAOWFO010000044.1 GCA_030637965.1 Thermoplasmata archaeon | reverse complement strand
GAATATAATCCAAATAAACGTCCATGGCATATTCCCTGTGATATAGCATTTCCATCTGCTACACAGAATGAAATAAGTAAAGAAGATGCAAAAAAACTAGTTGATAACGGATGTATTTGCGTATCAGAAGGAGCAAACATGCCAACTGTACCAGAGGGTGTTGATATATTCTTAGGTGCCAATATTCTTTACGGGCCAGGAAAAGCTGCAAATGCAGGTGGAGTGGCAACTAGCGGTCTTGAAATGTCTCAAAACAGCCTAAAATTAGCTTGGACAAGAGAGGAAGTTGATGATAGACTACATAATATTATGCGTAGTATTCATAGTGCCTGTGTTAAATATGGAAAGGATGGAAAATGCGTGAATTATGTAAAGGGAGCAAATATTGCAGGTTTTGTTAAAGTTGCGGATGCGATGATTGACCAAGGTCTTGTTTAATATAAAATCTTTTTTTATCTTTATTTTTTTCTTATTTTCATTTTTTGATTTTTAATGAAAAATATAATATCATTAAACTTTGATATCTAGATAAATCATGGAAAATGAAAAAATCAGTTTTAATATATCCGATGAACATAAAGAGTATAAAATGAAAACAGCACTAAGAAGTAAAACCTATCATGATTTGATGCCTTTTAAGGTAAGAGAAATTTTAATTGTTTCAAGCCTTTATGATTCATTTATTATCGAAGAAGAAGGACTTATCTCAGAATTAGTAACAGGGCAATATCAACATTTATTACTCAGTTCTCCGCCTCGTGTAACTCGGGTAAATTCTGGAAAAAACGCTTTATTAAAACTAAAAGACAACTCATATGATCTTGTTATTACAATGTCAAAAAATATTGGAATGGATCCATATAAGTTTGGCGAAAAAATAAAAGCAATCCATAATAATTTGCCAGTTGTTCTTCTAGCAACAGATATTGCAGATATTTCACATATTAGAAAACAGAAAACAATGGAGGGAATTGATAAAGTATTCTATTGGACCGGGGATTCAACACTTTTCTTATCTATTATAAAATATATTGAAGATAGCATTAATGCACCTTTTGATACAATTAACGGGCATGTACAAGTATTGATAATGGTTGAAGATTCAATTAGATATTATTCTATGTTTCTACCTATTATTTATACTGAAATCGTACAACAGACAAGGAGATCTTTATCAGAGGATCTCAATGAAATGCAAAGACTTTTAAGAAGGAGAACTAGACCGAAAATTCTAATTGCTCAAACATTTGAGGAGGGTATTGATTTATATAACAAATATAAAAAATATGTTATTGGAATTATAGCAGATATTGAATTCATGCATGATGAAAAGTTAGATCCAAATGCTGGTTTTGATTTAATTAAACAAGTAAGAAAAAATTCAATGTATGTTAGAGTATTAATGCAATCATCGGATAAAGGAAACAGAGAAAAAGTAGAAAAAATTAACGCATATTTTTTAGATAAAAATTCACCAAAATTACTGCAAGATTTTAAACATTATTTATTAAAACATCTTGGTTTTGGAGATTTTATTTTTCTGAAACCCATAAAGAAAACAAACGATAATAAGTTACAAATAGAAAAAATCGAAGATGTTCATATTAAGACAACCGAGATTGCGAAAGCTTCAAACATGAAAGAATTTGAACAAACTCTGCAGAAAATACCGCTTGAATCCATAAAGTTTCATGCAAATAGAAATGATTTTTCAAACTGGTTAATGGCTCGGGGGGAATTTAAACTCGCAATGAAACTCAGGCCAAAGAAAGCATCTGATTTCACAGATCTCAATGAAGTTAGAAAATATTTGGTAGATATGTTTAATGAAAGTCGCCGGAAACGTCAACTTGGTATAATCACTGATTTTCATAACCAGAACTTTGAATTTGATGCGTCGTTTACAAGAATCCGAGGAGATTCTCTTGGTGGGAAAGGCCGAGGAATTGCATTTATTAGATCTCTTCTAAATAGATACGATCTTGAAAAAAAATATCCTGGTATAAAAATTACAATACCAAATACTATAGTAATTGG
>DAOWFO010000076.1 GCA_030637965.1 Thermoplasmata archaeon | reverse complement strand
TTTGTCTTCTTTACAGCTCCATATTCGATTGTTTCCAATTCCGACTTTAGTTTCCAATCCAGCTTTAACAAATAAGAGGCGAAGTTTCCTACCGATATGTGGATCACCGCCCTTTTGTTTGATAGATTTTCCAGCAAATATTGGATCAACTTTTGGATTTTCAGGATAGTGTAGTTTACCACCATAATCTGGTTCAAGTGATGCAAGAACTCTTCCTCCTGGTTTAACAACCCTAGCCATTTCATTTACAACCTGTTGAGGATTATTTGCCCACATAAGTAGAAGATTACAAGTTACAATATCAAATATATTATCATCAAATGGGATATATTCTGCACCACCTACATATAATTCTACATTTTTATAATCCTTAAGAACATCTCTGGCTACTTTTATCATATCATCTGATCCATCAATTCCAATGACTTTACCTTTTGTAAGATGAGCTATATCCTTTGTGACGATACCTGAGCCACAGCCTAAATCTAAAATACTTTTTGCATCTTTCAGACCGACCTCTAGATATAAAGGAATTCTTTCTTCTGCTGTTTCTAATGCTTGTAGTTCTAGTTTTTTAATAAAATCGTTTAACTGACTGCTTGATATTTTTGGATTATATCTCATATTGTTCTGATTTTCTTACAGTATATAAATTTAGCCCATTTAACCGTGTTAATTAATAACATTTTAAAAAATTTAGAATATTTATTAAAAGTAAAGGATGATAACAATTGTGCATTAAAGGATTAATAATTGTTTTGATAGAAAGGTATATTGATAAAAATGATATTTGAATTTAATAAAACAACAATAAATGATATTAAAGCAGTTACAGTAATAATCGGTACAATCATGATGGTTGGAATAGTAGTTTCTATTTCAGTAGCAGGTTACCTATATTTAAGTGGAATTGACTATGAAGACTCCGTAAGACCAAAAATCCATTTTATGGTTGATGATAACAACGACAGATTATATATCGCAAAAACGGATATGAATATTGAATGGGAAAAACTTGCAATAAAAAGTTCTGAACCAGTCACTTTTTTAATTAACGGAGAAGTAGTTGCAGAAACTCAGAATGATTTAGAACCTAATCAATTAAGGAAAATAAATAACTCTGATATGATTAATGAAGGTGAACCTACTGATTATATCTCTTCTGGAACAATTATTGATCTTGAGGGAACTGATGGTATTTATTTAGAAGACATTACTATTTGGTTAGTATATCTAGAAACAAACAGTTTAATTAATACATATCATTTTTCTGATTTGTCAGGACAAGATATATCTTAAATCTCTAACATTCTAAAAAAATTTCATTAAAGTTGAAATCATGTATATTAGAGGTTTAAATGTGTCTATAAAAACCATAATTATAATTTGATTATTCCCTTTTACATAGAATCATTTTACTGTCTTATTGCACATAAATCGTTTTAAGGTAATATCTTTACTTATTCTCTACATATTAATTGGAAAAGGATGAAAGAGATTTTTAACTTTGCTTTAGTCACATTATTTTTTGTAGAAGTGGGAATTGATCTAATTAACTTTCAGGGAATCGATAATGCGCCAATCTTTTCTAAGGCTCTTAAACAGATAATTCTGACATATATTAGGGGCTATATTATTTAAGTTGCATGCTATAGAAAATATTATGGAATATATCTTTATAAAATTTTTCTCTTTTTCCATTTTTCTTTTTATATTATAAATTTTTGTCAGTGATCTAATTGTTTTATTTAAATTTAATTGATAAAGTTCTAAAGAATTGATTTCCTTTTTAATATATTTAGAAGCAATAATGCCTGCTAAAGACCCTGAAATTAATGCGTATCTCATACCCCCTGCTGTTAATGAATTTGCCAATCTTGCAGCATCACCTGTAATCATTACATTTTCTTTATAAACTCTATTTAAAGGGGCGGTTATTGGAACACAGGATCTATAAGTACTTAGGATTTTATAATCACCTTTTATTTCATACTTGATATAACTATCAAGTAATTCTTTCATATCAAATTTTTGTCCCCCCATAATACCAATACCAACATTAGCCAACTTATCATTTAATGGAAAAAGCCAAGCATATCCCATTGGCCCATATGGTTTATGAAACCATAATTTCATTGTATCAACATTAAAATTACCTTGAATTCTACTCTGAATGCCAACTCCAATGTCTTCAGGTCTAAGTTTATTAGCTAATCCAATAAGCCTTCCAACTTGGCAAGCAATTCCGCTGCTATCTATTATTATTTTACCTTGAATTACTGTATTATCAGCTAAAATAATATCATTAGGTCTGTTAAAATCTTTCATTCTATTTCCAAGAATTAATTTAACCCCTTGTTTTTCTGCTCTTTGAAGTAATTCATTTTCAATATAATTCCTATCAATAATCATTTGGAGAGGCGTTTTGAATTTATAATTATATTTTTTTATACCAACATTTATTATAACTTCCATTATTGGATTTTTAATATACTCATGATTGTGTAACAAATCAAAGTATTCTAAAATATCCTTATGTATTGCTTCTCCACAATGTGCTGGTGAAAAAGGCTGTTCGTTTTTTTCAACCAATGCAACGTTTAAACCTCTTGATGAAGCATTTATTGCAGCTGAAGTACCTGCTAAATTACCCCCTATTACAATAACATCAAACATTAATATTTCTCTTCATAATTTTATAATGAGCAATCTGTTTATTAACCTAATAAATCTTTTTATTAAAAATAATGTTTATAAAAAGAAATGAAGATAAAAGTTTAAATTATTAAAAGTCACTTTATTAACTGCAGAAATTTGAATAGATATTTTTGATTAACTAAGGTGATTATTAATGAAGAATTGATAGTTATGGTTTAATCTTTTAATAGAAAAGATGGTGCATAATAAATATTCTTAATTCAATATCTATCTGGGGGAGTTGTATAAATCTGAAAATCGGACTTTGTCAAAAGTGAAATCAGATTTTTTAAATTTTTTTTAATCAATACCTACTTTTTAATAATAAATGAATCTATTAATGAACCATCTGGCTTTTTTGCTTGAAAAAATAATTCATTTTGATCTGCCTTGACTAAACAATAATTATATGATTGCTCAGAGTTTATAGTCCACCATTTTTCCCCTACTTTATATAGGGGTCCCCCTCCTCCACCAGTAACAATATAATATATATTATTCACTTTTCCTCGTTCATAAATATGATCATGTCCATTAAAAACGATATCTACATTAAACATCGAAAATATTGGTTTCCATAGTAATCGGATAATATATGAGCTTCCATGGTTTCCTGAGCTGTATGGCGGATGATGGAAAAATACTATGGTGTATGTTTTTTCATTAGATTTCAAATCATTATAAAGCCATATTATTTGATTTGGATTAAATATATTTTTTTTGTTTGAATCAAGACCAATGAAATGGATTGGACCATTATCAAATGAATACCAATAGCCATTACCAGGGATTTCAAAATATTTAAAATATGAATCCCCATAGTATTCATGGTTACCTAAAATTGGATATATTGTACAATTATGAATAAATTTGGAAATTGAAAAGTAATCAATCCATTGACTAATATCTTCCCCATCATTAACAAAATCTCCTGTATGTAATACAAAACTGGGTTGCTCCTCGTTAATAGCTTTTGCTACTATACTTGCATTTTTCCAGTTATCCCATACTCCACGAGTATCTCCATATGCAATGAATTTAATTGAAGTATTCTCTTCGAAAGATGTTTGAAAACAATGAATATCACTTTCAATATCATCTGAAATAACCTTATAATAATATTTTGTTGAAGGATTGAGATCTTCTAATCTTATCTTATGAAAATCTGTCAAGTTCTTTTTATAGATTGTATCATTGCAATTAGAATATAATCCAAAATGAACACTATTATTCAACGTTTTTATATCAGTCTGCCAGATTATATATGTAGAATCTCGACCAGTATTTTGGGGAAAGGGACCTATAATAATGGATGATTCTTGGTTAGTAACTCCGTTTATTTTAACAGAAGATAGTATTATTAGTATTGAGATTAAAATAAATATTATTTTATTATTCATGACATTAAATAAACTCCTTTAATATATATTAAATATAAATCAACATATTTTAATATTAGCTTTAATTAATATTTCAATAATATTAAATGAATTTCCCATTATGACAAATTAATTAAGTTTTCTTTATCGCCCTTAATTTTTTAAATAGATAGTTTTTATTCATATTCGTATGAAAGAAATTATTCTCCAAGTCGCATTGGATTTAATAAATGATCATAGAGCATTATCTATCGCTGAAGATTCAGTAAAAGGAGATAAAGACTGTTGGTTAGAGGCAGGAACACCATTGATAAAAAGTGAAGGTATGGAAATAGTGAGAAAATTAAAAGAAAAATTTTCAGATAGAACGATTGTTGCGGATATGAAGGTAATGGATACTGGTGCACTTGAAGTTGAAATGGCAGCAAAAGCAGGTGCAGATATTGTATGTGTACTTGCAGCATCTGATAATAGAACGATAGATGATGCATTAAAATCTGCAAGAAAATATGGAACAAAAATTATGGCCGATTTAATAGGCGTTAAGGATAAATCAATTCGTGCAGAAGAAATAGAAAAACTTGGAGTTGACTTTTTATGCGTTCATATAGGAATTGACCAACAGATGATAGGTAAAAATCCAGTTGATATTCTTAAATCAATTGTAAAAAAAACTAAGATACCAGTAGCTGTTGCTGGTGGAATTAATAGCGAGACAGCTGTTGATGCGGTAAAAGCTGGTGCAAGCATTATTATTGTTGGAGGTGCAATAACTAAAGCAAAAGATGTTATAATGGCTACAAAACAGATTAAGAAGGCAATAACTGAAGAAAAATCAGTTATGACTACATTTTTCAAAAAATATGATAAATCTGAGTTGAAAAAGGCATTTTCAATGGTATCTACACCAAATATTTCAGATGCAATGCACAAACAGGGTGCAATGCAGAATATACGACCAATAAAGCTTGGTTTTCATATGGTTGGCAGAGCATATACAATTCGAACTATTGATGGAGATTGGGCAAAACCAATAGAAGCAATAGATAAGGCGGATGAAGGTTGGATTATTGTGGTTGATGTAAATGGTGGTAAAACTGCAATATGGGGTGAGCTTGCAACTTGGAGTGCAAAAATGAAAGGACTTGCTGGTGTAGTTATTGATGGAGCAATTAGAGATCTTGATGATATCATTCAGATGGATTTCCCAATATTTTATAGATATATTACACCAAGTGCAGGGGAACCCAAAGGTTTAGGAGAAATTGGTGCTGAGATAAATTGTGGCGGACAGAATGTGCGAAATGGTGATTGGATTATTGGTGATGATTCTGGAGTTGTTGTTGTACCACAAGAAATCGCTCAAGAAATTGCCAATCGTGCATTAGATGTTAAGGAACATGAAAATCGTATTAGAGAAGAAATTAAAGAAGGTGGTTCATTGGGTAATGTTCTTAAACTTAAAAAATGGGAGAAAAAGATAGGTTGAAAAAAGTCGTCTTTTTTTCAGATTTAGATTATCTTTATGGTGCATTAGAATATTTTAATATTAAATATTTTTCAGAAAAAAGTGTTCCTGTTAAACTACATATGGGTGAGAATAAAAATAAATATTTCCCTAAACCTGATTTTGTAAAGCGAATTATTGTTGAGCTTAAAAAAGCAAATTTATATCCTTATCTTTTTGATACAACTGTAGCATATACGGGGTTGCGACACTCTGTATCTGGTTATAAAAAACTTGCAAAATTACATGGATTCAATAGAAGAGAGATTGGATGTAAAGTAGTTATTGACGATTTTGGAATACCAACAATTGTTAAAAATAGAGTATATGATGTTGCCGATCATATATATAGATCAACCCACATTTTTTCATTATCTCATGTAAAGGGACATATTGGAACTGGTATGGGTGGTGCAATTAAAAACTTAGGAATGGGTGGTGTAACAAAAGAAACTAAATTAAGAATGCATCATGGGAGTAGACCTTTATTTAAAGAGGGCTCTTGTGATTATTGCGGTTTATGTGCTGAAGTTTGTCCTTTTAATGCAATAAATGTTAAGGAGGAAAAATGGATACTAAATATGAAATCATGTTTTGGTTGTGGAGTGTGTGTTAATAATTGTAAAAAAGGGGCAATAACAAATGATGATGCAGATCTGCAATTCGTATTATCATGTGCGGCAAAAGCTTGCGTCCAAGGTAAAAATGTGTTGTATCTTAATGAATTAAAACGTATAGCAAGAAGCTGTGATTGCGATCCATTTGCAGATCCAATAATATGTCCAGATATTGGTTATCTTGTTTCAGATGATCCAGTAGCAATAGATATGGCATCACTAGATCTTGTTAATAATATTAAAAAAGATATTTTTAAAAAAGAAAATAATGTAGATCCAATAAAACAAATAAAATATGGTGAGGAGATTGGATTGGGATCTTCCTTATACAAACTTATAGAGATTTAATTTTATTTTTTTGATGGGAATATCGGTAGAATCGTTCTACCATATGTTTCGTTCATCACTTCTGCCATTGCCAGGTATATTGCTGAGGATCCACATATAATTCCTTCAAAACCAGCAATTATAGTAACATTAGGAATAAAGTGTCCAAGTGCTAATAACCAGAACAAAATTGCTAGAGATATAAATACAAACTGTAATGCTCTGTTAAGTTTCAATGTAGAAATAAACATAAAAAATGTAAATAAACCCCACATGAAAAGATATGCTGCCATTGCAATATCGCTAGGTGCTTCGAAACTAGGGAAAATTGAAGGAAATATAAGTAAAAACACAAGAGATATCCAAAAGAGACCATAGGATGTAAATGCAGTGACCCCAAAGGTGTTTCCTTTTCTAAATTCTAAAATTCCAGCAATAATCTGTGCAAAACCCCCATAGGCAATTCCCATTGCAAGTATCATTGTTCCCAAACTAAAAATACCTGAATTATGTAAATTTAATAATACTGTGGTCATACCAAAACCCATAAGCCCAAGAGGGGCCGGATTTGCCAATTTGTTTTTTTCAGACATATTAAATCACAGGAGCGCTGAATTAAAAACTTATTTAAATAACTATCGAGAAAATCAACCCAATATTTTACTTAACATATATACAAATCCAGTTCCTATCATAAAAACGGCGATTAGAATAGCAATTATTTTGATACCCCATTTTTTTAAAAGGTTTTTTATATTCATTTTATTGCATCTCCTGATAGTTCTAGGTAAAAGTCGTCGAACTTTAAAATACTTCTGTCTTTCATTCCTTTGATTATTGTTTCCTTTTTAACTTGAATAAAACCATTTTTAATAAGTAAATCTTCTGATTTTTCCGGTTTTTTAAAAGGAATATCTAACCATTTGATATCTCCTTTTTCCTCAATTTTTTTAATAAGCTCATCTTGATGTTCTATTATCCATTGATTAATTTTTTTACTCTCATTTTTAAACAATGGCCCAATTTTTGAATAAACTGGTTTAATTTCAGTTATTTTTTCTTGTATTTCCGGTTTTCCTTCAACAAATTTATGGTCTTTGGATAGATTCAATGTAGATTTTATTAATGAACTACTGCCTTTAATCTTTGAGATTTTATCAGGAGTTGAATAAGTTGCGTAACTCTTCAGTGGAGCATTTAAAGCCATTCCATTTTCACTTTTAATTGAACGTACCTGTGCTATATAATTTTTAACAATTTCCCCTGAATTTTCTGCTTCTTCATCAATTAAGTTTTCTTCAGGCCAGGTGGAGATATGAATACTTTTGATGTTCTCAAACTGTCTAAAATATTCTTGATAAAGTTCTTCAGTTATATGTGGGAAAAATGGTGCGAATAGTTTTAGAATCCCAAAACCAAGAATATAAAGAGTATATCTAATGCTTTCAACATTTTCGTTAATATATATCAAAGATTTGGCCATTTCAATATAATGATCTGCTAGCTCATGCCAAAGGAAGTATTCTACCTCTTTCATTGTTTGTGAATAGTCAAAAACATCCATTAATTCTGTGCATTTTTTTACAAGTTTACTATATTTTGTTAGTATCCATTTATCAATGTCTGTTAACTCTGTTTTTTCAGGTTTTGAATCTCTCGTTACAATATTTGAAATGAATTTTTCAACATTCCATAATTTTCTGAGAAGTCTGTTTCCTCTTATAATGTCCTTTCTTCTAAATGCGTTGTCTATTCCTAATGCACAGCTTGCAGCATAACATCTAAAAGCATCAGAACCATATTCATGTATTATTTTCAAAGGATCAATTACATTTCCTAGACTGGCATGCATTGGTGTCCCATCTTCAGATAAGATGAAACCACCCATCATGATATTTTCAAAAGGTTTTTCATCAGTTAGGAGATTACATCTAAGAATTGTGTAAAATGTCCATGTTCTTATAATGTCGTGAGCCTGTGGTCTTAAAGACATTGGATAAAGTTTCTTGAATTTCTCATCATCTCTATTCCAAAAGGTATTGTAAAGGGGAGATATGGACGAATCCATCCATGTATCAAACACATCTTCACAACCAATTAGTTTTCCTCCACATTTTGGACATATTTCAACTGGTGGATTTTCGAATGTTGGATCAACATAGCAATCTTCTTTTTTAGCAAGTACAATATAATTACACTCGTTGCATTCCCATAATGGAATTGGAGTAGCAAAATATCTTTGGCGACTAATGACCCAGTCCCATTCCAGACTGTCAACCCAGTCATCTAGGCGAATTTTCATAAATTCTGGATACCAATCTGTATTGTCACTAGCCTTTTTTACCATTTCTTTAAAGGGAATTGTTTTTAAAAACCACTGTTCTGCATTAATATACTCAACTGGAGTCTTACAGCGCCAACAAGTTCCAACATTCTGATCTAATGCATCTTGTTTGATTAGGATATCATTTTTCTGTAAATCATCAATAATAGCTTTTCGTGCATCATTGATTGTCATTCCAAGATATTTTCCACAGATTTCTGTCATTCGTCCTTCTTCATCTATGCTCATTTCAAGAGGGAGTTTATATTTTAAAACCCAGCTAAGGTCCTCCTTATCTCCTATTGTGCATATCATAACAACACCAGATCCAAAATTTGGATCTACAGCATCATCCTCAACAATTTTTACTTCCTTTTCGAATAATGGTACTATTAAAACTTGGTCAGTAAGCCATGGTGCTCTCTCATCTGAAGAATGAACTGCTACAATTTGACATGATGGAAGCATTTCTGGTCGTGTAGTTGCAATTTCGACATAGGTTCCTTTTTCATCTTTTCCAATGCTATGATAATTTAAAAGTTGTTCAGTTTGTTTATCTTTAAAATAAAATTTTATTGTGTTGAGTTTGGTAGTCCTGTCTATATAGGTAACCTCTGCATCTGCCATAGCCGTCATGCATCGAGGACACCAATTTACTGGAAATTTTCCTTTGTAAATATGACCTTTATTGTATAGATCAATAAAGGATATTTGAGTTATCCTTCGGTAATATTCTGCATTTGTCTGATAATATATGGTGGGATCCATACTTTCTCCCAGTATTATGAACTGGTCAATCATAGTTTTGATGTTTTTTTCTGCAAATTCAGAACATAGATTTATAAATTTATGACGGTCAATATCTTTACGAGTTATATTTAGCTGTCTTTCAACCCGTTCCTCTATTGGGATTCCATTTACATCAAAGCAAAGAGGGAAGAAAACATTGTATCCTCTCATACGCTTGTATCTTGCAGTAAAATCAATATGTGTGTAATGAACAGCATGTCCTGCGTGAAGGGGACCTGAAGCATATCGAGGTGGAACGTCAATACTATAAGGTTTTTTATCGCTATTAAAATCAAAATGGTGTATTTCCATCTCCTGCCATTTTTGTTGCCATTTTTTCTCGATTTCCTTTTGATTATATAATGTTGACATTGTGTTTTTCTCCGTGAAATATTGTAACGAGATAGTAGAGGTCAAAAGAATTATTCCTTATAAAATCCTCCTATTATAGGCCATTTAATATATTTAACTATCATTAAGCAATTAATATCTATTTATCGTCACTTATTTTTCTTTATTTTTTCTTCTTTTAATATTGACATAACTTTAATAATTAATTTACATAAAATCTTTGTGCACATTTTTAAGAGAATATCATCATATATTAAATTAGGGTTATTGAATTTAAAATACTACTAATTATATTTTTTTATTTAAAACAAGTATACGGATCATGTTTTGGTTAACTATTGATTAATTCAAGAAAATGAAATTTAATAATGAAGAGTTGATTAAAGTTAATTACTCTAGATTTATATTATTATATTGATGCTCCGTATGATAATAATGAGGATCCCATGAAAAACGTTCTGCTACTCATACCTGATATAAATGGTGGAATGTATACGTATAATCCTACAAATCCAATCATAAAACCAATCTGTCTCTTTAGTAAAATTTGAGTTGGTGGCGAGGTTATGCCATTTCCCCATATTATAGTTGTTCCAAATCCAGTTGGATATGACCATGCACTGAAAACTTTTTTAATCTGCAGTCTACCATGGTAACGAGCTATAAATCTACTACCTTTACCAACACTGAAAATGGGGCGTCCGGGTAAATTTTCTAGCCATTCAGTACTAGAAAGGATTCCCAATTCCTTACTATTGCAGTATAATAAAATATCTGATATCTTTTCTTCTATCTCTGCTTCGTTTTGTGTATTATGTATATCCTGAAGTAAGTTATCTATAACTTTAACATCATCTTTTGTTAATTTAACAGTCTCTATTGATATTGTACCGTCATTCTGGCACATTGAGAATTCAACAGGTATAACAGTTTCTTCTTTTTCAATAATATTGGAGCTACTCATTGGAGTAAATGCAAGTCCAATAAATATTGCGATTATTCCTATGGCGATTCTTTTTTTCATTAGGTTCATAATTTCACATATCCCCTAACTTAATAATATGATATGTATATATATAAATTTTTCTACGATATTTTAACAAACAGATTTTTTTTTAAAATTAATTCAACCTCAATTTACTAGAGGAATAACCATGATGGCTATTAATAATTAAATTATTTATATCAATTATAATATAAATATAAAAAGTAGGTTTAAATAAGTTGTTTGTTATGGGAGTTAAAAATTTTATACACTTAGTTAAATCTATAGAAAATGTTATGATTTAAATCCTCCTACCCTATCGATTACATACTATTTAGAAGAGATTTTAGTTCTGTAATATCTCTCTTGACTGTTTCAATTTCATCCAATTTTTCCTTTTCAACACTTTCAATTATATCGTCCAAGGATGATGTAAATTTGTAAATATAGATGGGTCTTCCCTTCCCTTTCTTTTTTTGATCTCGCTTTGCAATCCATCCTTTTTTTGCTAGATGTTGCATCGCAACACTCACTTCTGGTTGTCTTAGATCTGCTCCATGCTCTATATCTGCAGAGCGACATTCATCAACTTGTGAGACATATATGAGTGTTTTAGCAAAATTTTTTGGCATTCCAAGATCTGAAAATATTTCTACAATTTTCTCATCTTGTTGGGTTAATTTGCGCATATTTTTTCCTTCCATGTTGTCACCTATTGTTATTAATGTTCTAGCTATAATATAATCATAAGTATATAAAACTTATTATTCAATTCTAAATCATGAATTATAAAAGTATAAAAAAAAAATTTTTTTAAAATTTTAATGCTTCGTCAATGCGTCCTAATTCAATACCTGTTGTTAAATTTCCTACAATGGCTCCCTTCGTATTTGCAACTAATCCGCTACCGATTAAAGGTACACCATGATTGATAGTACCTATCATAACATTTACATTAAAAATCTTTTCTAGGTTACTTTTTTCATCTTCAGTAACTTTAGGATGACAAAGCAGGCCTTTATTGGTAACAACAGCAGCCATACCAACGGTGTTTAGGGAACCTATGGTACCTTTTATTGCAGGGACATTAAATGTTTCTTCGATTATCTTTAATGTTTTATTTTCCAAATTGGGGTGAACTAATGCGCCTTTATCATTAACTAAAATATCATTACCTGCTGCATTTAGTATATCTGATATCACACTGACCTTAAGTCCTTGATTTTGGATGTTTTTAAGATTTTCATCGTCAATAAAATCTGTAACTACAGCTCCATATGAATTAAATGCAAGTAAAGAACCAATTATGCTTGCATCAGCAATATTTAGCTCAACAAGTTTTACATCTAAAGTAGTACTAATTTTTTCCTTTATTTCTTTAGAAAGTTTTCTTCTAATAAAAGCGATATTTTCATTAGCTCTACAAAAAACACCTACATTAGGATTTTCATTAAAATGCAATCTTTGGAAAAGTGATTTTTCATGCATTTCTTTAGGCATAGAATTTTTCCCCAAATATTAATAATTTATATAATATTATGTTAATATACTTAAAGATGGAACATAAAATTCGCGAAATTGATAGATTATACATCATAACTCTTCCCAGACAAGGATGTACCCTATATAATATTAACTCTATGATATAGATATTGTTAGAATAGAAAACTATTTTAAATTGATACTGATTAAGAATAATTAGGATGGGTAATGCAACTAAATAAATCTAATTTAGGTGTAACTGAAGTTGTTGGTACCTTATTGTTATTAATGATATCAGTCTCAATTTTTTCAATATTAAATTTATATGTTTTTTCTATTGATTCTCCAAATAATCCCATATCTGTTAATATTATTGGATATGTTGATGGAAATGATTTAATTTTAGAACATCGCGGTGGAGCTCTTTTAATATTAAATGAAACATCTATAATGCTAAATATTGATGATACTCAATATGAATTAGATCCAAAAGTTGATTTTATATTGAATAATCCAAATACAAACGGCAATCTAGATTCATGGGAAATTAGTGAAATATTGATTTATACCCATCATTTTGACTTAGAAAATAATAATGTCGACGTCCAAATTATTGACAAGGTAGATAATTCAATTGTTATGATGGGGTCTCTTAATAAGGAAGATGAAATAAATACCGCCCCTTCTATTCCTAGCCTTCCTGAAGGATCTGAATCAGGTGAAACTGGTATCTCATATATTTATTCTACTAGTAGTAATGATCCAGATGGAGATGTTATTAAATATGGTTGGGATTGGGATGGAGATAACACTGTTGATGAATGGACATCATTCTATGCATCTGGATCGACAGTAAGTACAAGCCACTCTTGGGGAAGTGCAAATACTTTTTATGTGAAATTAAAAGCTATGTATATGCATGGTAGTCAGAGTGGTTTTTCAACTGTCCTAACAGTTATAATATCAGGGGCTAGTAATAATCCTCCAGATGCACCAACAAATCCAACCCCCTTAAATAGTGCAACCGGTATTGGAATAAGTCCAAGCCTAATTGTAGATATCTCAGATCCAGATAGCGATACGATGGATGTAACATTTTACAATGAAAGTGATGATAGTATTATAGGAACAGACTTAGGTAGAGCAAGCGGAGGCACAGCTACAACAACATGGTCAGGAT
>DAOWFO010000057.1 GCA_030637965.1 Thermoplasmata archaeon | reverse complement strand
TTATTTCTTCTTTCGTTAAAAAGCGGTCATAGGGATTAATATCTAATTCGTGTTCTTTGTAAAGTAAATCAAGTCCAGGTTTTGGAATTTTACGTGTGATAAAAATTTTCATGGCTTTCCCATTCTCAATTTCTTCATTACCCCTTGTTATAAAAATGTTCTTTAATTGAAAATTGTAGAAGACAGAATTCAAATTGAAATTATTATTAATCTAATCAAATTTCTTCTTCACCAGGTAGTTCAAAACCTGGATCTTCAACAACTTTCCCTTCAGTCTGGAAAAAAGTCAAGTCAAACATTTCCCAGTCATTAACATCACCTCGACCATTCGTACCATCTGAATAATCTGCAATTGTATGATCCCAGATATAATAATAATTCATCACACTTACGTAATTCCCATGTTCTTCAAGATAATCTTGTTTTGCTGCTCTTCCTCCAGAATATGATAAATTGTCATTTCCTGGAACATTCCATGGACCGATACCAAGTGAATGCCCCATTTCATGCATTATCCCAGATGCAAGTGCAATTCGCCAAGTTCTTGGTGTAAAAGCTCTTCTAGTAATACTAATCATTCTACTAAGTCCATTCCCAACAGCCATTTCATCATACATATTGAATTCTGCGGGGTGGCAAAAACCAGCGCTATTTGCTAGTACAAGATATCTAAAAATACCTTTTCTTTCTTCAGGGAAATGATTATTATAAAATTGAAGCATCATTCCAGAATCTTGGGAAATTCTTTCATAATATGGTAGCTTTTCTCCCCCGCCATTAATAGGACCATCGGGCCATCCATCATCTATATAAACATTAATACCGTGCTGTGCGAATCGTTCTATAAAGATTTGTTGTGATTCCTCCCAGAAAACATGTTCAATATCAAAAAATCCTTTTTTTTCCATTCCATCTACTTCAATATATATATCTTGAGAGAAGGGATCTGCAAACCATTTGGCCATTTTATATTCTTCAATGTTATCCAATCCATCCATATCAGGATCAAGTACCGAATGGTTGTCACTAATATTGTAAAAATATCCCCATTTCCATTCCCATGTTGTTGGAATACCATCTTCATCTGGATCAAGTTTTGAGTCATCTATCTTAGGATTGGTTTTTAGTATGTTTACTTCAGTCCAATATGGAATTCCATCATGATCAAAATCTGTTTGATAAACATTAAACCATATTTCAAAGTTCTCTCCAACATGGTGTCCATATCCATCAGAATCATTGAATGAGTCGTCCCCATCCCATCTGCCGGTTTTATAATCATAAGTTAATTTTATGATCTCTTTTTCAATGTCTTGTGTTCTTAAACCTAATAATCCGGTTTTTTCTCTTTCAAAAATTTGTAAAGTAATTTCTGAAAATTCCTGTTCTTCATTTGCATTACGTGAAATTTTATTTTCCATAAACATTGTATCCCATTCAGCAAAAAATGTCTCCGTTGTACCCTTTCTAGACCATACATCTTTACTAATATATTCCTGATCGTCTATCATAGTAACAAAGTAGAATTGGGGAGGATTGCGCCATGATGAACCCCTCTTCATAATAATATCTATTAAACCTCTATGACGCATACGATTAATTTCAAAAATTAATCCTTGATTTGTTAAAGGACTGATGCGGTCGTCAATTTCTTCAACAGCTTCTATCTCCTCAGTTTTTTCTGTTTCTTCACCTAAAACTACAAAATAGTAAAATACACCAACAATTATAATAACTGCAATAGCTAAAATTGATAGTAATATCATTAAATTTTTATTTTTTTCTGCTTTTTTAACCATTCTCAATGTTTCCTTAGCTTGGTAAATAATATAACCTGCAGTTTATATAAAAATATCGGTTAAATTAATAATCTATATTTAAATAAAATCAATATAATTTACAATAAAATTTAATTTACCATCGAATTTACTATGTATAATAGTATATTATTAATTGTAATATCAACATCATTTATTTTACCAATTTTTATTAAAATACCATTTATAGATTCGATTTCTGTTTTTTTTCCTTTCTTATAACTTTGAAACATTGAAGAGTAATTCTCAGAAGTATCATCAATAACCTCTCTCGTCTTTTGATACATATCCTCAATAGACAAATATATTCCTTCACTATTTGCAATTTTTGTAGATTCTTCACACACTTTCTTTACTATATTCTCCAACAAGGGGTTTTCTAAAAGATAACCGTTTTTACATTGAAAAATTGTTGTTAAGGGATTTATGCTAGAATTTACTATTGTCTTAATCCACATCTCCTTTAGAATATTCTTGCTAAACTTTGTTTCAATACCTACCTCATTGAATACATCTAAAATCTTCATAATCCGACCAGTTTTTCTCCCATCTAATTCTCCAATAACAGTTTTTCCTTTACCCGTATGTTTAATAAGCCCTGGTTTTTGAAATATTGAACCATGTGTTGTGGTACCAGCTATTATCTGTTTTCGTACTGCAATTTTTCCAATTTTATCTATGTTATCCAATCCATTTTGAAACGATAGAATTACTGTATTTTTATCAATAATATTTCGTGCTTTCTTTAATGCAGATTCTGTATCATATGATTTTACAGTTATTATTATAAGATCCGGACAGATTTTTATTTCACTAATTGAATGTACGGCAGGAATTTTATTTTTAAATTGTGTAAAACCCTCAATTATTAAATTTTCTTTTTTAATAGCGTTTATGTGTATTGATCTACCGATTAATACTACATTATTTTTTTTTGACAGTAAAGCACCAAATAAGGATCCTATTGCACCTGCACCAAGTATGACTATATTCATATTGATATTCCTATCTCCTCACATTTAATATTTATTTCATCCTCCTCCATAGCAATCAATGGATGTAAAATCAGAGATTTAACTTGTCTTTTTAATTGTGTTATATCAGATAAAGTAACTAATAGGTTCTCATCAAGAAATTGACCAGTAACAACAGCATCACAATTTTCTTCATTCGTCTTATTATATAAATTATCATAGATGTTTTTTTTAAAATCTGATGTAATAATACTTGAATCAAGATACCATCTAGAAATTATTGATTTTAGGATAGAGATATTGGATTTATCCTCAATTAAAAAAATAACTTTACATCCTCTTTTTATGAGATACCATGCTGCCAAGATAGATTCTGGCTTGTCAATCAAAGCGAGAACTTTTCCCTGCGTACCTTGTGGCATACCTCCCGTTCCACGGATTTTTTTTATAAAAAGATAGGCGTTTTCATTGCGAATTTCGATAAATAACTCAAAATCTGGTGTGTCTAAATCTACTTTTGCATGAGTTACATTAACAATATCATTTCCAATTCTTATTGCAACATCATTACTTGTAAATTCATGGCTTCCTGTTCTTGTGACTCTTAATGCAAAGCTTTTTTCTTTTGCCAAATTTTCTTTTGAAATTTCAATAACAGAATTAGAAATATCATCAATATTCGCTGTTGTCTTAAGTGATGGGCTGATAGAGGTTATCCCAAAAATTCTTTGTATCACATCAATGCTTTCGTTTATTTGGTCTGTGTAAACAAATATCCTGCCCCATTCCTTTTTTACTCTATGAGTTATATTTTTAGTTTTTAAAACTGTTTTAATATTTCTTACTAGGACGTTCTCAAAATATCTCCTTGTAGCTTTACCTTTTAATGCAATTTCACCATATCTAATTAATATAAGCTTGTATTTCACAACTAGTTAAATGCATTTTTTATTACATATAATTAGTGGACATCAAATTTTAATTTCCAGACTTGTAATGTATATTACTTAAAAAGATAACACAATCCATAAGTTAAAAATATTTTAATTCTGCAACTTTTGTTAATATTTCAAATTGCAATTATTGTATTCCGATTATTTACCACCAAAATTTTATATATTGTTTATTGTGAACATTTAACATGAAAATAAATATCACGTCTATAAGTATCATAGACAGTGAAATGAAAAAATAGTGGTGAAAAAAATGGTAAGAAAATATATGGAAAAATTGAAAGGAAGATACTGCAAGATCGTAACTAAAGAACCAGGAGCAGATAGGGCAAGTGTAGTTACTGGCATACTTGATGATGTAGATTATATTGATGGTTTTATTACAGTTGATTCTTTGCAAGGACTAGGATGTTTAAGCATAGATACCGTAATTGCAATCAAACCAAAAAACAAGAATGGAAAATATATTAAAAAAAATTGTTCCACAAAAGACTGAATATAAAGTAAAAGTCTCTTTTAAAAAATAATTATTACGTTCAATAATTTTTACACAAAAAGGTAAATTATAAATCATTGTATTAATATCACCATAAAATCCCTTACTATAATCTAAACGGTGGAAAGAAAGGATGGAAAGAGAACTTATCAATCAACCATTTAAAAAATCCCCTATAGCCAATCTTGATGGAAAGCCGAAGATTGCTTATTTTTCAATGGAGATTGGCATTAATGAACAAATACCAACATATAGTGGCGGTCTTGGAGTTCTCGCAGGAGATACCATCAAATCCTGTGCTGATTTAAATGTTCCACTAGTAGGCGTCACCCTTCTCTCTGAAAAGGGTTATTTTTACCAGAAAATAGATGAAAATGGGAATCAGCTTGAGATGCCGATACGATTTGACGTAGCGAATTTTTTGAAACTACTCCCTAGTACGACAAAAATAAAAATAGATGGTAGGAATGTGAAACTACGTGTCTGGCATTACCAATATAAAGGTATAAATGACTATATGGTTCCCGTTTTTTTCCTAGATTCAAATATTAAAGGAAATGATAATTGGGATAGAAAAATTACAAAACATTTATATGGCGGTGATGAAAAGTATCGACTTGCTCAAGAAATAATCCTCGGTGTAGGTGGAGTTCGAATATTAAAGGCTCTTGGATATAAAACTATAGATAAATATCATATGAATGAGGGGCATGCTGCTCTATTAACTCTTGAACTTTATAACCAGTTTAAAGATATTGAAAAAGTCCGAGAACAATGCGTTTTTACTACTCACACACCTGTTGCAGCAGGTCATGATCATTTTGATTTATCTTTTGCTAAACCAATGGTTGGTGATTTACTACCAGATTCATTCATAAATGAGATTACTTTTGAAAACAAATTAAATATGACTAAACTTGCATTATTTTTTAGTCATTATGTCAATGGTGTTGCAAAAAAACATGGGGAGATTTCAAGAAATTTGTTTCCAGGCCACTCTATAGATTCTATAACAAATGGCGTTCATAGTTCTACCTGGGTCTCTAAACCTTTTCAAAGACTATTTGACAAACATATACCAGGTTGGCGTTCGGATCCATTTATCCTACGTTCTGCATTTAACATCAACAAACAAGAGATATGGGAATCACATTCTGAGGCAAAAAGAGAACTAATTGATTTTGTTAACGGTCGTTACAATAAAGGTATGAACTATAACGATTTCACTATCGGATTCGCTCGGAGACAAACTGAGTATAAACGACCTGATCTTTTAATATCAGATCCAGAAAGGTTGATAAATATTGCCGAAAAAGTAGGACCTATTCAGATAATTTATGCTGGAAAAGCACATCCTAAAGATAACTCGGGTAAGAATTCGATTAAGCACATCTACGATGTTATGAAATCAACAAACGGCAAAGTAAAAATAGCCTTCATCCACAACTACAATATGAGAATTGGTAAAATAATGACAGCTGGATCAGATATATGGCTTAACACACCACGTCGACCATTTGAAGCTTCAGGAACGTCGGGTATGAAAGCAGCGCACAACGGTGTACCACAATTCAGTACTCTTGATGGCTGGTGGCTTGAAGGATGCATTGAAAATATCACAGGATGGTCAATAGGTACTGAGAAAACGGTAAATGATTCATCTGATGACAATAAAGATAGAAACGACCTGTATCATAAACTTGAGACTTGGATCATGCCTAAATTCTATAAAGATAGGGAAAATTGGATACGGACGATGAGGAGTTGTATTGCAATTAATGCATCGTTTTTTAACACAAATAGAATGGTTCTACAATATGTTTTAAATGCATATTTTATGTAAAATATGAAAAATGGGTAAATCAAAGAAAAAACCGTCATTTTTCAAGAAATCTTTTTATATTTTTAAGATAATACTAAAAAGGTTATATGTTTAAAAACAGAGGATTTTGTGTTATCTTCATATCATTTCTTCTCATTGGCATTATTTTACCCTTAGGTGTTGAGGGTTGCAAAGACATTTTAGCCTGTGGGGATTCAACAAAAGGAGACTATAATCTTTTTTTGAAAGTCAGAGATCCAAGTAGACCTGGTCTTCAGGTATTATGTATTGTTCCAGAGGGATATGAGTATACTTATCATTACCCCTGGACTGGGATAGAAATGATCTCAACTAATAAACATAAATATATTGGAGTGACATCAAAAGATGATGTCATTCCAAATATCGTAAAAGCTGGAATGACTCTTACTGATAGGGGTTTAGCATTTGGTGATGCAGATACAAATTCAAATTGGGTAAATCCAACTATAAATGCATGGGATGATTTCGATTGGATAAGATATGCTTGTGAAAAAGCTCAGGGTATTGATGAGGCAGTTTCATTTCTTACTGAAGATGCTGTAGATAAATTGCATGCAACAGGAATATCAGAAAACCTTTTTGTGGTGGGACCCGCCAGCGGCTATATTATTGAGGCAGATGCGTATCGTTATAATATAAAAAAAATTGTTGATGGGGTTGGAGTGATGTCGAATTACCCGAAAGAACTTTGGAAAAGTCAGATTCATAAGAGTCTTCCAATTGCTCCATCTTTTGATTTTGAAAAAGAGTCGTATGTTAATAAAGGAGATACACTCCGATTGAATTCATTATTTGGAGTGAAAATTTTAGGAGTAAACGAGGATTCCATTTTAGTTCGGCAAGTTCCTTTTTTTAAATTTATTTATAATACGTTTATAATTATAGGAAATAAAGTCGATATAAATCTTGGGGAGAGAGAAACTGTTGGAGATTATAGCGTAGAGTTATTGAATATAGACGGTGAAAAAGCAAAAATTAGAGTGTGCAATAGATTCAAAGCATGGGAAGATGAAATGTTGGAGAATATAAATTCTAAGTACGGCTCCATCACTGTTAAAGACATGATTAATTGGTCTCGTATTAAAGGCAATGATCTTGATGGGCTTCGACCAATGTGCGAAGATATTTATGAAAATGAAGCTGTGGCTATCTATAAAATTCCTAGTGAAAATTACGAAATTCTTAGTGGAGGATGGTTTTCAGCAAATCTTGCCTGCTCTTCGATATTTGTTCCTTTTCATATATGCGATAATGAAATATTCGACCCTTACGAGACAGGCGAAGCTGCTGCTTTATCACAGGAGCTTTTTAATATATATGGTTACGACAACTTAACAAGTTTTATAAAAGCAGAAGACGTTTTTTTATACGAGAATAATATTTTAGAAGAAATTGCAATAAACAAGATAAAAAGTGGAGAAGACGTCTCTGGCATATTCACAATTTTTGATATAAATGTACAACTACAAGCATGGCTTACAGAACATCTTTGGATAGAAATTAATAAAATATTTAATCAAAATGATAAAGAAAAAATAATTGACATAATTAGTAATATATGGTTAAATAATTATACAACTTCCTTAGATTTAATGGAACATGCTATCATTGATTTAAAAAATATATCTGGAACCTCAACTATTATTCAAATGATTGAGAATATCACACTAAGCATTAATAGATTAAAAAATAATGAAGCTATTGCCCTGGATCTAAATTCATCAGAAATCGAAGAAAAAAATAAAGAAGATTTAAACCTCATTGATCAGTTTGTATATGAAATGGATTTTGAATATTTACAAAATGTATATAAATACAGTGATAGATCGATTTGAATATTACCATCTACAAATCTGAATTATAAAGAAATAGAGTTTAAGAGGAAAGGATGTTCCAACCAAGTATTTAAGTTGTTCTTATAGTTATATTTATTATTTTCTTAAAATTTAAGTTAGTTTAGCTTAATATTATATATAAATAAAAAGTGCAGGGGAGGAGATTCGAACTCCTGAACCTCTACAGGAACAGATCTTGAGTCTGTCGCCGTTGACCTGGCTTGGCTACCCCTGCATTAGAAAAGCATGAATATTTTGATAATAATAAAAGTTTAGGTTTTAGAGATTATTATTGTTTTTCATTTTTATTGGCAGTCTATGTGCGTTTATAATATAGAGACCAAATATTACTAAAGCACCTCCTAATATGAATAATAATGTAATTTTTTCATCAAGTAAAAAATAGCCGATAATTGTTGATAATATTGGAGTGAAATATAGATAAATACTAATTTCAGAGGCTGCTTTAAT
>DAOWFO010000056.1 GCA_030637965.1 Thermoplasmata archaeon | reverse complement strand
GATTTCCAACAAATATCTCTACAAAATCTGGATCTAAATTTGAATTTGTAATTTCTGCACCTATTCCTCTAAGAAATTCAGATGGTTCAGGCAAAGAAAATAGATTTCTAATTTTTGATTGTGGCCCGTCTGCACCAATTAATATTTTACATCTTATATTGTCATTTTTTGATGTTCTCAATTCAACGTGGTTATTTGTTTTTTTCGCCGATATTACCTTATTTTCTAAAAAAAGTTTAGCACCTTTATCTATCGAGTTTTTTATGATTTCTTGATCAAACATAGGTCGGTTTATAACCAGGGCATTGTATCTATCCCCGCCAATTGTCAATATATTCCCTGATGGAGAATGAATGTGTGCCCCTTTGATCTTGTTTTGAACTATGGATTTTTCTGATAAACCAATAATATCAAACACTCGTGAGGTTATTAGACCTGCGCAATTTAACGGCTCTCCAATTTGCTTATGTTGTTCAAATATTGCGATATTATAATCTTTCACTGCAATTTGACTGGCAACGCAACCACCAGTAGGCCCTCCACCAACCACTACCACATCAAAATCACTTTGCATGTTTTATAATGTGTATAACTCCAAAGATTTATAACAGAATCGTAGATATTGTGGCTGAGGGATTAACAATAAAAACGGGGTTCATCAATCATGAGTATAACTAGATTTATCGGAGATTTATTCTTTTTTTCCAGGAGAAAAAGCATTAAGTCGGATGATAATATTGAGGATGAATCTGAGAAAAATAGTTTATTATGTCGTTTTGTCTTAGATGGAATAGGGAAAAAAGTTGGAGAAAGTATAGCAATTTATGGTGATCTTATTATCATAAAGGCACTAGATAAATATCTTGGTGTTCCTCTCAAGCATATTGAAGAAGACGGGAAAACTTTGATGGTTAAAGGATTGGTTGATAAAGATAAAGCCGAAGAGATGGGAGAACATTGGCGTAAAATTTCCTTTAGCGAAATTGAGACCACTATGAGGAAAAAAGATGGATTTTGAATATAAGATGGTTATAGTTACCAGAAAAGATTTAAAGCTTTCAATCGGAAAACTTGCTGCTCAGGTTGCGCATGCTGCAGTTGAATGCGCAATTGAAACAAAAAAAAATAAGTCTAAATGGTATAACAAATGGATGGCAGAAGGAGGTAAAAAAGCAGTTGTAAAAGTAGAAACTGATGATAATTTTTTACCACTTAAGAAAAAAGCAGAGCAATTAAAAATTATTGCTGTTATAATTCAAGATGCGGGCCATACTGAGATATCTGCTGGGACAAAAACTGTGCTTGGAATTGGTCCAGCACCAAGTAATTTGATTGATCAGATAACGGGAGATTTGTCTTTACTTTAGAATTAGAGATAGATTTATTTTTTAGTTTTGTAAGTTATTTAAAATAATATTTAATAAGTGAGAAAAAGTACTATTAGTTAATCCTTTTCTTTCTCTAAAAGAGTAATGCTGTGGTAATGACTGCGATTCCTGATATTATCTTATAATCCGGCTTTTCTCACCTACCTCATATGCCATTTCTATTTTGTTATTTACAGTCAATGGTTGTGAAAAACCAAAACATTTTTATTATCTTTTTTTGTTTCTATTATAATTAAATTAGGAGAATGCACAAGGTGAATGAAATAATTAAATCATTTGGAAATAATGCTGGTATAGTATGGGATATGCTTATTGAAGGAGGCCCTCAAGTACAAACAAAATTAATTAAAAAAACCAATCTAACTCCAAATGAATTTTATGGGGCAGTTGGCTGGTTAGCACGAGAAAATAAAATCTACGTCGATAAAAGAACATATAAAATTGGCAACACAAATCTTACAGAAGAAATTGGGGCAAGTGCAGGAAAAGTATGGAGTGTACTTGGTAGCAGAAACGAAATAGATGTATCTACAATTACAAAAATATCAAAAATCAATAAGAGAGACTGTTATTCTGCATTAGGGTGGCTCGCCCGTGAAGGAAAAATATCTGCAAAAATAACTGTCAAAAAGAGATGATTGAGAGGTATTAAAATTACCCTTTTAATTCTATATTAAATAAAGTTAAGGCAAAATAAAGAATTTCTTTCGAAATATTATTAGGGTGTTTGATCTTTTATTTTTTTTATGAAACTGCAAATAAGATTATTGGGTGTTGATGATTCTCCTTTTACTTTTAATGATAAGTATTCGACGGTGATCGGTGTTATTATGCGTGGTGGAGAATATCTAGAAGGCGTAATAAGTCGTCAGGTAACTATTGATGGATCTGATGCAACATTTGTATGTAAAGAAATGATTGAGAATACACGACATAAAAATCAGTTGAGAGCAATGATGCTTGATGGCATTGCACTTGGTGGTTTTAATGTAGTTGATATCCAAGAAATTTTTGTTGAAACCGGACTACCAGTTATTACAGTTACGAGAGACGATCCTAATTTTAATGATATAAAAAATGCTCTAAAAATGAATTTTGTAGATTGGAAAGAGCGATTTAATCTAATTAAAAAAGGGGAGCTTCACATGATTGAAACCAACTATAATCCTATCTATATTAAATGTGCAGGTATATCTCTTGAAGAAGCAAAAGTAATTATAAAGCTTTCGACGATACGAGGTGTTATACCTGAGCCGATACGTATTGCTCACTTAATAGCATCTGGAATTACAAGAGGTGATTCTTATGGGAAAGCTTAATACAAAAGTGGATGAGAGGGGATGTCTGGCCTGTGGAGGGTGTATTTCAATTTGCCCACAAGCAGCACTAATAATGTTTGGCGGAAGAGCATTTGTTAGAGAGGACAAATGTATATGTTGTGGTATTTGTATAAAAACCTGCCCAATTGGAGCAATTTGTGAGGTGGATTAATCATGGAATATGATGTTGTCGTTGTTGGTAGTGGTCCTGCAGGAAGCGTCACAGCTAGATTTGCAGCCGAGGCTGGTGCTAATGTTCTCATATTGGAACGTCGGGCTGAGGTTGGCGTACCTGTCCTATGTGGAGAGGGAATTAGTCAAAGAGTTGACAAGTGGGACATGCTAGAAGGGAAGAGATGGATCGCCAGTAAAATGGATGGGGCAAAGATATATTCCCCTAATGGAACGTTGGTAACTCTTTCTAAGGAGGTGGCAGGAAATGAAACAGGTTATGTTGTTTATAGAGATATTTTTGATCAAGAACTTGCCCGTCGTGCAGTAAAAGCTGGTGCAAAGATATTGATGAGAGCAGAAGTCACGGATCTATTAAAGGATGGGGGAAAAATCAGTGGAGTGAAAGTTAGACAATTTAATGAAGAATTTAATATAAAGGCAGATGTTGTTGTTGGTGCCGATGGAGTTGAATCGAAAATAGGGCAATGGGCCGGATTTAACACAATTTTAAAACCAGGCGATCTTGAAACTTGCGTACAATATACTCTTACAAATGTCGATCATAAATCAGACTACTGTGAATTCTTTCTTGGAAAAAAGATTGCACCGGGCGGATATGTCTGGATCTTTCCTAAAGGAAAGGACACATTTAATGTAGGGATTGGTATACTTGCGAGTCTTAGTAAACCAGGTATGCCTTTAAAACTTCTTAACAAATTTATATCAAACCACTCTGATCTAAAGAAGGGTGAACCTGTTCGTCTTTTAGCTGGAGCCGTGCCAGTTGCTAATCCTATTGAAACAGTAAGAGATAATCTCTTATTGGTTGGTGATGCTGCACGACATTCAGATCCAATAACTGGAGGGGGTCTTACTACTGCATTAGAAGGTGGTAAAATTGCTGGTGTAACTATTGGAAAAGCAGTAGAGAAAAAAACATTTGATAAAGAAATATTATCTATATATGAAACAAATTGGAAAGAAACCTTTGGCAAAAAATTACATAGAGATTATGTTTTAAAAAACATTTTACTTGATTTTGAAGATAAAACCTTGAATATGCTGGCTGATTCCTTAAAAGATTATAAGTTCGAGGAATTTAGTACGCTTAGTCTTATAAAAGCATTGGTGTTTAAACATCCTACGTTGTTGATGAAATTAAAACCTCTTCTAAAATTATCAGAAAAATCAAAATAGGAGGAATAACCATGAACTGGGGGTTGATTTGCAACTCAAAAGTAAAGAAATCTTTCTCATTAGCACAAGATGTGTATGAATTTTTAAGTGAAAATGGTGATGTTTTTCCAGAAGAAAGTTTTGCAAAAGAGGCGAAAATTAAAGGCTATTCTTTTGAAAACATTAACAATAAAGCAGATATTGTTGTAACAATTGGTGGAGATGGGACCATCTTAAGAGCTCTTAAAGATATAGAAAAACCCATTTTTGCAATAAACTCAGGTGGAATGGGATTCCTTTCAGAGGTAGAATCAAAATATTCAATTGATGGTTTGAACGAGGTAATTGAGGGGAATTACAATGTTGAAGAAAGAGCAAAACTGAAAGTATTGGTAGATCAAAAAAGACTGCCAGATGCAGTAAATGAGGTGACCGTTCAAACTGCCCAAATAGCAAAAATTATGTATCTTCAGCTTTTTGTGGAAAAAGAGCTACTTGAAACCCTTAGGGCAGACGGCGTGATTTTTGCTACCCCTACAGGATCTACAAGCTATGCATTAAGCGTTGGTGGTCCAATTATGGACCCTTCCGTCAGTGCAATAATAATAGCTCCTCTTGCACCTTTTAAATTATCTGCACGTCCCTGGGTCGTTCCCTTAGACAAGAAAATTGGGGTTAAAATACTTCCTAAAAGTAAGGAGACAAAAATTGTAATTGATGGGCAATATTCAGAGAATATTACTGAAGAAAGTAGTATTGTTATAACTGGCTCTGATCGAAAGGCAAAGTTCATTAGATTCGGAGAGTCTTTTTATCAAATGGTTAGATTGAAACTGGTGCGATAAAAACAATGTTAATTTTTAAATGGAGAAAAAACAAAGTAGAACAAAATAAGAAACGATGGAAAATCGAGAAAAAATGTCTTGATTTGATTTTTGAAAGTGCTAGATCGGTGTATCCAAAAGAATTTGCAGGATTATTGCGTGTTGATGACTCAAAGAGGATTATAAGTGAGGTTGTACTTTTGCCAGGGACAATTTCTGGAGATTCACATGCAATATTTCAGATGCATATGCGCCCTATTGATTTTAGTCTAATTGGAACGATTCATAGTCATCCATCTTATTCTTTTTATCCGTCTGGTGCCGACATTCAATTATTTCAAAAATTTGGCAAAGTCCATATTATTACAGCGAATCCTTTCAATGATATTTCTTGGGGAGCCTTTGACTATATGGGAAAGAAGCTTGACATTGAAGTCATATAAAAGAATATATTTTAATAAACCGCTTGCTTATCACAAAATAGAGAGATATGGCTGGTTCACCTATAGATATAATAGTTTTTGCACCTTTGGCACCAATATTTGGTGTTATCCTCTTTTGGTTTATTCAGCTACTTTTTATTGAAAATCAGAAATATCTTTTAACAAAAATTAGAGACAATCACGAACCGTTGTGTAGATTTACTAACTTTTTAGGAATCCTCTTCCAAACAATATGCCATGCATTAGGATACACGGTTACAAAAAGCGGCATATCTAGCTTTTATATTAGTGTCAACTACGGTAAAGTTGCACCAAAAAAAGAAAAAAAGGGTGTATTTGAATGGATTTCAAATGCATTTCTATTTATCGGACCTTTCTTTATTCCAGCCACTTTGCTACTTATATGCCTGTTTTTCCTAATGGACAAGGGATTTTATATCGTATCTACCACAAGCTATACTTTCTCTGAGAATCTAACAGCATTTGGAATAAATCTATATTACTTTTCAGAAGGATTTATTGGCTTTTTATCTAACATAGATCTATTACATCCTGCACACCTTGGATTTTTCATACTTTTAATCTTCTTTGGGATGGGTACAAGACCTAGTTTTATTGGTGAAAAAAAGCGAGAAAAAGTTGATATGCTATTCGATCTAAAAAACATTAGATATAATATCCTACATAGACCTCTTTATATTTTTATTTTATTTTTAATAGCATATGTTCTATCTTATATTTCGCTTCTTTTAAATCAAAATTGGTATGTAGCTTTGTTTTCAATATTGGGCTGGCTGTCAATTATTGCAATTATTTCGTTAATAGTCTCTCACATGATCATTATACTAATAAGACTTACAGATGAGATACCGGGTTTATGGAAATTTCTCCCATATATTACAATCCCTGTTTCATATCTATCAATGAGGACCTTATTTTTTATTTATCCTTCTAGTTTTTCAAAATGGGTTTCGATTCTGGTAACAATAATATCAACTGTTCTTGTAGTTCTTCTTTTGTTAAAGTATAGGACCAATAAATTTAAAACCAAAGTTGGTATAAAATCATTAATGAAACTAGGTAAGGGAGAAAAAGATGGATCAAGATGAGTTGCTAGAAAATGAGAAAATTGAGAAAATTTTATCTCCGCATCCTTTATCCTTTATAGGACTTCAATCACTTTGTATATTTTTAATAGTATGGGGTGTATTGATTGGGTGGCTGGCTAATTTTTCAGAATTAAAAAATCTGTTTGCTGGAGATTGGATAGTTATTCTTGCATGGGGACTTGTTTTGTTAATAGTAGGAATTATTGCTTCGCTAATTACTATTAGATGGAGGATTTTCTTTCTATACTTAGGTGTTTTTGTTTGCGGAATCGGTATAATGTTTTGGATAGGCGCTTTTGATAGCGCAGGTATTTTCATT
>DAOWFO010000078.1 GCA_030637965.1 Thermoplasmata archaeon | reverse complement strand
TTCAATGATAATGCTGTGGCAAGTGGAATTCCCATTGCTTCAATTGTTACAAGTTTATCTATCTGTCCACAGCTCTCTAATAGCTTTTGCATTTCAAATGTGACTTCTTCTAAAAGTTCAGGTTTTACCTCTGGTATGCCGTCAGTTATTGGATGAATAACATAGTCATATTTTTCCTTTTTTACAATTTGTGCTTCTTTCAACGATTTTTTTAGCATTGTTAATCTCATATTTCTCCCAATTCTTTACAAGTTTTTTTAAGTATTGGAATGAATTCATCAATAATCTTTTTTGTTATATGTGGCATTATTACAATACGAATACAAGAGAGGTGATCTATCTTGTTTACTTTCCAACCTTTTTTTGATAGATTGCTTACAACTTCTGGTAGTTTTTTTATCTTAACACCAAGCACATTTATAGTAGGTTTGATGACTAAAGGTAGCCCCATCTCTGTTACTCTCTCCTCTACATATTTTGTGGTATTCATACAGTTTTCGACCACTTTTTTATAGCCGTTTCTGCCAAGGTATCTTGTAACAGCATATGCAGCAGCAACTGGACCGCCGGATCTAGTACCAAGAATCCCTGCTTGACTTTTACTACTGATACAATGCGACTCTACACTAATTTTTTCTAACCATTTTTCATTTCTTGAAACAAGTATTCCTAAGGGGATAGCTGAGTAACCCATTTTATGGGCATCTATTGAGATTGTACTTACGCCTTTTAATTTGAAATCAAAATCTGGAACATCATAGCATAACTCATTTAAAAATGGTATTACAAAACCACCAAAGGCAGCATCAACATGAAAAAATATATTTTCATCAAAGCAAATTTCGCTTAATTCTGGAATCGGATCAATGGTTCCTAATTCTGTTGAACCTGCAATTCCTAAAACTGCAGCAGTGTTATTACATATCTTGTCCTTTGCTTTTGCAATATCCATACAATAATTTTCATTCAATGGCACAGGAATAAGTTTCATATCCATTAATGATGCAATTTTTTGGAAAGAGAAATGAGCACTCTTTGGAATTATAATTTCCTTTTTTTCAGTTAATCGTTTTGCGAGCCACATGGCTGTTATATTTCCTTCTGTACCGCCGCTTATAATTTGTCCCATTGCTGATTTTGGTGCATGTAATAAATCTGAGATAAATGTTATTAGTTTCGATTCAATTTCTTTTGTTCCAGGAAACAGCTCAGGATCGCCCAAATTTGATTCCAAAAATTTTATATATCCCATTTTTGCAATTGCATGAGGTTGTGTACACATGGAACCAAGTATATGACCACTAGAGAATGTAAAATCCTTTTTTCTATATCTATCAAGTTCCTCAAGTATCTTATAGTATTTTTTTTTCTCATTTTTTGTTTTCATCAAATATCCAAAATACTAACAAACACAAAAAAGATTTCGCTTTCTCTACCATCACATTTTAATACCGGAAAATGTATTTTGGTTTTATGATGGAAAAAGAAACTAAGGTTGGAACTGAGGAAGTTACATCTTTTCTTAAGCTGCCTGTTTATACTCGTGAAGGAACATATGTGGGACATGTTAACAATATTTTCCTAGACATGGATGAAAAATGTGTTAGCAGTCTTTTGTTGACCAATACTAATCCCTCGCTAGTTGAAGGCACTGTTGATGTGGCTGTTCCTTATAGATGGGTTAATGCTGTTGGTGATATAGTTATTCTATCTCATTTTCCTGAGAAAGTTACTACTAAGAAGAAAGAAGAAAAAACTGAAGATGAAAAATCGGAAATCGACGTTATTGAGTAAAAAATAACTATTATTTCATACAATATTTAATTTATAAATTATTCCACCAATAATATAAAGGTTAAAGGGTAATTTTTCATATTAACTAGGTTGAATAATAAATGCTGAAATAAAGTGAATTATATAGTTTTTTGAGAATGATGTCTTATTAGACATTTTCTTGTTGGTTATATAATTTTCTTTTATAATAATCCTATTGAAATATCTGGAAAATAAAATATAGTACTCTTTTTTTAACCATCAATAAACTTTAAAATGAAGCAATATATAGAATTTATTTTAAGTTTTTTCATTATTATCATATTGGATTGTAAAATTTTATTGATAATAAAGCTCGCTACATGTGAAATTTGATGGTAAAATTATAAATTGATTTTCAACTTATTTAGAAGGTAAACACATATTAAAGAAAATGCTTTTATATAATGAAAGTTATATTATTATAATACTATAACTATATTGTACAAATGTAAGAACCGTACAACAATGTTTAAATAGATAGAAAGATAAATAATCAAGCGGGAAAATATAAAATGGTGAAAAATATGGCCAGATGTAGAACCTTGAAAACAGGCATTATATTGGGCATTTTACTTGTTAGTGCTATTGCTTTTATACCTGGTACAACGGTATCTCAACAAGCTGAAGAACGTACCAAATTAATAAGTTTCAATTCTTATATAGATCTTGTTATTGATACTACTCGATTAACTGACCCACTTTCAATAGATGTTTCTGTAATTGTACCGATAACTGTAAAATACTGGACAGACATCCCAGCTGGATTTAGAAAACTTCCATTTCCGATTAATTATTTGATTCTATTTGGACAGGCAATTGGTCCAATGCAAAAAATTCATTTGGAAATACTTAATCCTCCCGATTGGGCTAATGTTTATATTGGTTCTCCAGATGTTTTAACAGACATTCCTTTTAATTTAGAAGAGATAAGAGAAATTTCAGTTGATTTAATTCTTTCACCAAGGGTTGAAGCACCATCAGAATCTTATAAGATTGATATCAGAGCATCTTGCGATCAGATCAAGAGATTAAATGGATTTACTTATCAGGAAAGTACAGATTTTACGCCATCATTTATTCCAACAATTGAGATTACCCCACATGATCCTATCCGCACCGTTGGTCCTCATGAATCAATAAATTTCAAAATCGATGTTAAGAATTTGGGGAACAAAATTACAAGAGTAACACCAAAATTGATAGGTGAAGATGACGATTGGACTCAAACGATTAATCCACCTGAATATGAAATTCCACCAAATCAAGAAAGCACATTTTCTTTTTCTATTATCACACCCTTTGATTTTGGCTGGCATAATGAATATGGAAAATTTCAGATAGACTTCAGAGCTGAAGTCTATCCATTTAGATCTGGTGCTGCGAATCATACTCAGAGCATATTTCTGGTAGTAAATAATTATGGATTTTCAACTCCGGGCTTTGAGTTTATAACACTAATATCAGCCCTAATGATAATCGGTATTATTATAAAAAGAAGACGAGTAAGGTAATTACAAACTTGGTTTGGTAAGGTATGGGATGAAATTGGTTAAAAGTGGAAAATTCATTTCAATGTTTCTTTTATGCAGTGTATTCTTAGTTTTTTCAATGACTTCATGTGTAAAAGGAGAAATTGAGGAACCTGCTGAGATTGTTGCCTCAATTGATTCACCAGATAACACAGTCCCTCCAATAAAATTGGAATGGACAACGATAGATCTTGACGTGATAGACGCATATGGTATTAACTGGTCTGACTTGTCAACTAGATTGAAGTTTAGGGCTAATTTTTGGTGGCCGATTATACATCCAAATTGGAGGCCATTTTTAGGATATAGTTCATTACGTTTTGAACCTGAAATTATAGAAGGTGATCCTAGAGGATGGTTTATGAAGGTAACGCCTAATGGGATACCTAGTGCAGATCAAGGAAGAACTTATGATTTAAAGTTAGAAGTTAAAACAGATGATATTGCAGTTGATTATGCAGTCGTTATTGGCATCAAGGTTACCAGAGTGGATGTTTTTGGCGAAGATTCTGGAATATCATATATTTATATTCCTGTTAAGGCATCTGCACTTAATAATGTTAAAATGAATGTTGGATCAACAACAAAAGAAGCGCCCCCTCATTCATATGTTAATTTTGATATAACTATTAACAATCATGGTTATTACAAAGACATGTTTAAATTGGAATTTATTGAGGAAAACAAATTGAAGGCATTGGCTTCAAAACAATTATTCGTCCTCAATCCTGGAGAATCACAAAATTTGAAAATTAACATATTTACACCTGAGAAATTTTTTGATATAGGTACGCCCAACAAAATTGAGATTTATGCTACTTCTTCCGGAGATTTAAATCCAATACATATTGGAACAATTGTTGTTATTACAAAGGGGGTCTTTATTTCTCCTTTGGCTGGCATGATTGCAGCTCCAATTATTATCTTTCTGATAATAATTTATATTCTGTTTTTCTACAATAGGAACAAAAAGCAAAGGGAGCTTTTTGGTAAACCAGACAAGCCATGGAATCTTTCTGAGGAACGCAAATATCTGAAAAAACTAAAAGAAGAAGATAAAGAAGAATACAAAAAAGTTCGAAAGATGATGCAAGATGAGTACAAATCAGCACTACTATGGTATGTAAGTTATCGTAATGATATGAGTGAGAGATCAGGTTCAAATAATGGAATTTTAAATAATTTTTTTAAAAAATCAAAAAAAGATGATAAATCTATAAACCAAGATACAAAAATTCAAGTAGATAAGAATAAGGAAACAAAAAAGGAAGAAAAACCAAAATCAGAAACCTCGAAAACAGAGATTAAAGAGGGATATAAGGAGGAAAAAGATCGCTTTACAACATTCTTTAATAATTTTGTAATAAAAGAAAAAACAAAAACGACTGAAAAAAAACAAAAAGATAAAGAAGGTAAAATTGCGATTCAATTACCTGTCAAGAAAAAAAGTAGAAAGGATAAAGCACTTCTAAAAATTAAACGCGAACAGGAAAAACAGAAAAGAAAACTCAGTCAATAAAGTTATTTGGAAGACATATTTTTTTTATATTTTGTTTAATAATATCGTTTTAATTTATTAAGATGATATGGGGAAACGAACGAATATTGTCATCATTAGAGTAATTGCAGTTATAAAGGATATGGCCCATACATTTACATTCCATCTTATTATTTTAATACCATCAAGCGGACCAAAAGGTAGCAAATTAAAGGTTGCTAAGAATGAATTGATTAGACAAATAAATCCTATGATTTGACTAGCGATTGGTGTTTCATAAAATACAAAAAGATAGAGTGGGAGAGTTATAGCAGCAATTATTATATTAGATAGTGGACCTGCAAGTGCTATCTGTCCAATTTCAAAATTTCTTACCTTGCCTCTAAACATAACTGCTCCTGGAGCTGCAAATACAAATGGAGTAAAAATTCCAAGAAATAGTGCCAAACCCAAACCCCAGGGATACATTCTGAATTCGGACCAAAGTCTATATTTTTGTGCTATAAATTTATGTGAAAGTTCATGAACAAAAAACGCAGTAATAATTCCTAAAAAAATCTTTCCAAAATCGCTTTGCAGCTTATTTAGATCAAATCCATCTAAAACTAAAACTTGAAAAATATTATTTTTTGTAAGGGCAAGAGAAAATGCTATTGTCAATATACCTATTGATATGAGAAGATGAATTATTTCTGTTTTGCTGAATTGTCCAGGTTTTCCCATTTCAATTGTTCCCTTTGGAAAATACATATATTCTCTAGGAGATATGTCATGAAATGATGTGTAGTGTTTTTTCTCTTTTACCATATTACTTTCTCAATTAATTAGAATTATCTTTATGAATGTTTTGAAGAAAAATTATCAACCTGTTAAAAGGCTTGTTATGTATGGGAAAGCAACGAGGGTTCCTATCATGCTACCTACATTTGCAAGTGCTACAACCATTAGTAGTCTGATTACCCTGTTGTTCCAGAAATCTCGTAAGCTATCTATTTGACTTAGTCCCTTAAAATCTCTGATAACAGGTGTTCTTAATTTTGCTTCTACATATCCTGCAACCCATCCTGCAGCTATTGCAGGATTCAATGAGGTTATTGGGGCAGCTACAAAGGCAGTGGCTATAGAAAAAGGATGACCTCTGGCTATTGCAGTTCCTATTGCTGAGAACGTACCATTGATTAAAAACCAATAAATGAACACTTCCAATGCCAGATCCAATCCTTTAAAGTAAAACGCATAAACGATTAATGCTGCAAAAGCAATAGGCACTGCATAGCCAATAGTTTTCAATACACTGAAACGTTTTCTTGGTACATATTCGAGATCTATTAAATCGACATTAAGTTCTTTCTTTTCCAAATGTTTTTTAATACCTTGAAGATGACCTGCCCCTACCACAGCAATAACCCTCCCCTTCTTACTTTCGTCAAGAATTTTTTTAGCTATATATTCATCTCTCTCATGGATTAGCACTGTAGCTACACTTGGTGCGATCTCACCAAATTCTTCCATCATTGTAGATATTACATCTTGATCCATTATCTCTTTTAGGTTAATCTCTTCTAGATCTTCTTCATCGTATCCTAAAATTGCTTTAAAAAATTCCCAAATCAATCTAAGCTTCTCTCTAACTCCCATCTTTTTCCAAGCTCTTTTTAGAGTTACCGAAATATCTCTATCTACAAGTGCAATATCAATATTATTTTTCTTTGCTTCATCCATTGCTGCAATCATCTCAGAACCAGGCTCAATACCATGTTCCTTACCCAGTTTTCTCTGAATTGATGATAAAAATGTTTGTGCTAGCATGAAATACGCATTATTTGATTTTAGAAGAGAAGTGACTGGCGTATTTTCCCATTTGTCTTTATTAATTATGCCTTCGTATCGTCTTTTGCAAAGCTCAACTGCAACAACATCTGGTTTATATTTTTCAATAGCTTCTTTTACCTCTTCTACACTATCCTTAGAAATATGTGCAGTACCAATTAGTATAATATCATCATTAACTTTGTCTTGCAAGGTATTTCCCTTCGGTTTTATTATTAATCTACTGTAAAAAATTATTTAAAGTTCAGCTTCAAAATCTTCTATTGTTGGTTTAAAATCATCATAGGATTTAATCTTGCCTTGCTCTTTTATTATAGCTCTTGTTAAAAGCCAGTATACAAGGGCTAATGCACGCCTTCCCTTGTTGTTTGTTGGTATCACTATATCAAGGAGTTTCAGTTCATTATTGGTATCACATAACCCAACGACAGGAATACCGATGTTTTTTGCTTCATGTAACGCCTGTGAATCGGCAAGCGGATCAGTCACAATTAAGAGTTCCGGCTCGAGAAATCCTCTAGAACTTGGATTTGTTAGTGTACCTGGTCTGAAACGCCCATCTAAAACTTTTATACCAGTATATTCAGATAATTTTCTGATGGGTTTTTGTCCATACTGACGTACAGATACAACCAAAACATTTTCTGGCTTATATTTTGTAAGAAACTTTGCAGCGATATTTATTTTCTTATCAGTTTCGTTAACATCAATGATATATAAACCATCATTTCTAACCTTGTATATGTACTCCTTCATATCTGCTGTTTTCTGTCTTGTACCAATATGTGCACCAGAGGTCATATATGTCTCTTCTGATGCCATCATCTCTACACTCTCTTTTTTGTTTTCTTCCTGTTGATCTTTGATCATATGTTTTTTCACCTTGATCTAAACTTGCTCTTCAACTCTTTTAACTGTGATTGGTATTGCATCTTCCTTGAACTCAAGCATGGCTATATCAATGGGGAAAATGACGTTCTTTGGTATTGAAATTAAGGAGGGAGCCCCCATGGATATTTGCAAAGCTCTAGCACCAATTATTCGTGCTTTTTCGAATCGAGTGTATTTCAAATTTATCCTCCATATATGGATTAAGTAGAAGCACCAAATACCAGAAACATTTAAAAAGATTACCATTACTCCAGTACCTCCGAAAG
>DAOWFO010000030.1 GCA_030637965.1 Thermoplasmata archaeon | reverse complement strand
TCAATACTATTTTTTTCTATAAAGTCATAATTAATAAACACAGAAAAGTGAATAGAAATAATACTTTTAGTATATTTGGGAAGTAATTACTTTATACGATATTTTATATTTTACTAAAAATAAATTGAATATCAGTAAAATAGATATAATAAAAATAAAGTAAAGAAAAGATAAGAGGTTTTTATTAACCTCTAAAATCCTAGAATTTTCCGAAGCAGCGGGAAAAGTTGAGGATGATTGTCAAAAAATCTTTGAAAAGGTAAATTTGGATAGAATTTGGTTTTAGGCATTTCAACTGTTAATGTCCCTAAACCACTTTCCAATCCATCAGAACAATCTCCATCACCATTAGGATCATCCTTGGCTTTTACTTCAATGTTATACGTTCCTTTTGAACTCCATGTATGTGCAGTGTTTGCTGTCTGACCAGAAAAATATGGTCCTAGCCATCCAGTGTTTGTACCATCGTCCCAATCAAACCAATAGAATATATGATGTCCATCAGGATCTGTTGAAGTTGCAGAGTATGTATGCGAAGTTCCAGCTTTTCCTGAGGTGGGGCCTGATATGGCAGGTGTTGTTGGAGGGCTATTATCAGTTATAATAACTGTTTTAACAGTTGAAAACTCACTTTGAGCACCCCGAGAATCCTCAGCTTTTACTTTTACATCATATGTACCTGCAATAGACCAGTTATGTGAGGTGCTATTTGTAGCACCTGAAGAGCTATAACCCGTCCATTTATCAACTGTGCCATCGCCATCAAAATCCCAACCATATTTGACATCATCGCCATCAGGATCAGTTGTACTTGAAGCATAATTGTATGATATTCCAGTATATCCTGATGCTGGACCAGAAGGAGTATTTGGAGCATTTGGAGCATTGTTAGCCCCTGATATAACAACGATTAATGTAGATGAAAAACCACTTTGGGCACCATTTATATCCTCAGCTTTAACTCTTAATGGATATGTTCCGGGAGTTCCAAATCTTATATTTACACTATGTGTTGCTCCTGAAAGATAAAATGGTGACCAATAATCAACAATATCATCTGAATTAGAATCCCAACCATATTTTACTTGGTCTCCATCTGGGTCTGTTGTACTTGTATTATATGTATAATATATTCCAACTTCTCCAGATGTTGGTCCTGATGGTATACTTGGTGTGTTTGGTGGGTTATTGGCTGGTTCTTCATCACCTGTTATTACAAATGCTAGATCAAGAGATTCTGCAGGATCCGGTGGAAGACAATGGTGTATGATTATACCATCTGTGATAATAAAATCTGTTCCCATAAAATCGATTGAAACCCACTCTGGGTTGTAATCTGGAATCGTGAACTCAAACTCATTAAAACCAGGTGATACCATTATAGGATCATAAGGAGATGGTAGGCGTCCAATATAAATATCTTCGATTTGTGGATTAGGAACATCTTGTGGTAGCGGAGGTCTTCCAGGTGCACCCTCATAAAACCAAATATCAGTAGCATAGTTTACTACAAACCACACTGGCTCTAATGGATCACACCAGAAGGAAACATAAATATCTTTATATTTTTCAGAATCAAACGGATGATCATAAAACCAGATATTCCACCACCATATATCTGGATAAAAATATTGATAATAATACCATCCTAAAAATGAAGTACCATCGTCGAAGTATTCAGTCCCCCCAGCATCTACAATTTGTCCGCCCATCATCGTTATCCAAAATTGGTTTGTGATCGGTGGTTCGGGTTCATAAAGTTCTACCCATTGCCCCGTCGGAGCTCTCCAGACTGCATCATCATTCCAATGACTATTAGAAGACTTCCAACCCCATGTTCCAGATTGTACATTAGCAGTGATAGCTAACCAATAGATGTTACCCTCTTCCTGTAGAAGCCAAGGTTCATCTAGGAATATATTATATTGATAATATTCTTCATGATTATTCCAATCATAATATTGGTCTTCAGGCCAGTAAAATCCTTGATCACCATAATATGGACCTCTTTCAATCCATTCACCATAAAATAACTCTCTCTCCCATAGTAGCAAGCTAGGAGTACTCGGGGGACCAGGATTATTCGCATAGATGGCAATATTGAAAGAATTAATAATTCCAATTATATCACTCTCCCATGATCCCCAGAAATGTATATCCTTAACATATCCTGTCTCAGAACACTGCCAGTCATCTGCCAGTTCATTCAGTGCATTTACATCCCAACCATTTGGATCAGGTAGTTGGGGAAAATGCATCTTGTGCCCATCTTCTGGGTCCCAATCAGCCATTGTTGATAGAGGTAAACCTGTTGCAATTAACAGCATCATTATTAAAATTCCAATTATTTTTCTTTTCATTTAAAAATCTCCCCTTTTAAATGGTTATGATTTATAATATGTTATGAGAATTTAAATTTTTCCTTTGATAAAATAATTATTATAACATTTGTTATAAAAATTTAAAAAATGTGAAAAGCAAAAGGTAAGTTTATATTATTGTTAGCTACTTTTGTAACCTATAATTTCATATGATATTAGTAATATATTTTGGAAATTTTCAAAAAATTTGGGTTTTATAGTTTGAATAAGAAAATTGTTATGATTTGGAAAAAATGAATCGGAGATAACATAATATCTGGAGAGTAATATCGTATGTTAAAATTACCCCTATGACCTCATAATAATATTTTTAATATTAGAAAAAATTTCATTAAGGGCTTAAAAATAATTTTTAAATTAAAAAAGGAAGCAGGAAGGTAGGAAGGAAGAATTGTTTGAAGATTTTCAAGTTAAATTCTTGGGAAAATATTGTTCCTACCTCACCAAATATAACCTCTGTTTCTTACATTACTTATATGTATTGTGGAAAAATGTCAATCTGTTAGTTTTGTAATAGCATTTTATAAAAAAGGAATTTGTATAATAATGAAAATTAAATGGAAAATTTAAAATGTAATATTATTATTTATGATAGAGAAGAGAGATATTAAAAAATGCATCAGCTATGTATTGATGCAATATTGAGTAACATTATAATACATAGATTGTATATTTATTTGAGGTGAATCAAGATGCTTGAGATATTTGGAAGCTTTCCCTTATGGGCAATTATTCTTATTGGAATTATAATAGTAGTTATTGTTTGGAAAATTATTAAATTTGCATTGAAAATTCTTCTTGTTTTGATAATTTCTTTTGCAATTTTATTGGGTCTGGATATAATAGGTGTCTTTGATTTTATTCAAAACTTATTGTCAGGAGTAACCTAATTATCCCTTCTGTTAAATGATATGTAATAAATCTCTTTATCAACCAATTCTAATTTGCCAAAATTGTTATTTTTCTGATAATGTTCTTTGTCATCAAGCATTATTAGACTCTCCCCAATGTCGTGATAAAAAATCAACTATTTAACTTTTTTTCTTTAATTAATTTAACAGAAATTAAAACAATGTTTATTATAAAAACACTAAATTTTAATATGATGCAAAGTATATTATGATATAATTATGGATTCACGTGAGGATTTCAAGTCATTCATTCCAGCTAACAAAACAATTCCAGAGCTAACATTAAAGGCAGTTTTAGTTGGAGTGTTTCTTGCTGTTGTGTTGGGGGCAGCAAATGCATATCTTGGATTATTTGCAGGGATGACAGTTTCAGCAATCATCCCCGGAGCAGTTATGGCTTTAGCCATGCTCAAGCCGTTTAAGGGAACAATTTTAGAAATAAATCTTGCCACAATGGGTGCTGCCGCAGGAGAATGTATTGCTGCAGGAGTTATCTTTACAATACCTGCTTTGGTTTTATTGGGAACGTGGACTGAGATACACTATTTTGAAACAAGCATTATTTCACTATTAGGAGGTCTACTCGGTGTTTTATGGATGGTTCCTCTTAGAAGAGCATTAGTAATCAATACAGACCTTCCTTTCCCCGAAGGTGTTGCTGTAGCAGCTGTTCTCACGACAACTGTGGGCGGTGAAACCGCTGGTGAAAAGAAAGAAGATCAGGGAATCAGCAGCATATGGCTTGCCTTAGGGGCAATTATTGGTGGCTTGTATAAGTTTGGTGAACTCTCTCTAAATATTTTCAGAGGTACCATAGAATATATGGGGAGTATAGGAAAATTTATTATTGGTGGAAGAAACCACGACGGTTGGATATATGGTGGTGTAACAACATCACCAGCTCTTCTTGGTGTTGGATGGATTATTGGCCCTCAGATTGCATCTTATGTTTTTGTAGGGGGGCTTATAGGATGGGTAATTATAGCACCATTGGTAGCACTTGCAACCGGAATTCCTTCACCATCAACGCCTATTGAAATATCAGATGCTATTGCCATGGGCTATGGAAATCTAACACTTGGCAGTCAGATTTGGGGATTTTTTAAAATATGGGGGGATCAAATACGATACATTGGTGTTGGAGCAATGCTTGTTGGAGGGCTCTGGGCCATATGGTCTATTCGAACAAATCTAGTGAACAGTGTAAAGGAAGCAGTAATTGGTATAAAAGGAGGGCAAACAAAAACAAAAAAAAAGAACAGCTCAGGATCTTAGTTACAAACTTGTTTTTACTTTTATAGTATTGATGACCATACCTATCTTCCTTCTCTATATTTGGCTTTCAAACATGATTGGCATCTCTCTTTTAATGGCGGCTATTACAATTGGGTTTGCGTTTTTAGCAAGCGCCCTTGCAGGATATCTTACTGGACTTGTTGGATCGTCAAACTGTCCAATATCAGGAGTTACTGTCACAGTTCTTTTAATTGTAAGTCTAATTATGCTAGGATTGGGTGTAACAGGTCCAGAAGGAATGGCTATAGTCATATTCATATCTGCAGTTATCTGTATTGGTGGTTCAATCTCAGGAGATCTTCTACAATCAATGGCCTGTGGACAAATGCTTGGTGCAACACCAAAAAAATTACAAATCTCAATGACTCTTGGCGTACTAGCTATCTCGGGAGTTATTGGTCTTATAATAGCAGTTCTTCACGAAGCATTTACTATAGGGAGTAGACAACTTCCAGCACCACAGGCATTTCTTATGAAAGGGATAATTCAAGGAGTGCTTGGTGGAGAGATGCTATGGCCATATGTATTAGTTGGAATGGTACTTGCACTTGTTCTAATTCTTATTAACCTTCCAGTTTTACCCGTTGCAATTGGAATATATCTACCATTTACATTGTCGGTGCCAATCTTTGCAGGTGGATTAATACGTCTTACGACTAATAGATTTTTAAAGAAGAGATTTGGAAGTACAGATGAAGAAGAAGTAAGTGATTGGGTACTTGCAATAAAACAGAAAGATGTAACACCTAGTGAAAAAACCATTAGAACCGGACTGTTGTTTACAGCAGGGCTTGTTGCAGGGGAGGCACTAGTTGGCGTTATTATAGCAGTTCTTATTGTGATAGGTATTAACCTTTCTATATTTCCAGAGGCCCCATGGTGGCCAGGTCTTCTAGTATGGGGTTATATTGCAGCTTTACTAGCATACATACCAATAAGAGAAATAATTAATAAAAATAAGACAAAGTAAATGACATATAATTTTTATGAAATAATTTGAGAATTAATAGTATCTTAATCACTTATCGAAAAATATTAGATTATACTAATAATATTTATTATTAAATTAAATTCTCAAATGATTAGTTTTATAAACCAATAATTAATTTGTGATTTAAATTTAAAATAGAGGGAAGAATATGAAAGGAAAAATAAAATGGTACAATGCAAGAAAAGGATTTGGGTTTATAGAAAATGATGAAGGTGAAAAAGATTGCTTCGTGCATCGTACCTCCATTCCAGAAGGAACTTTTTTAAAGGAAGGGGACCAAGTTGAATATGAAATAGAAGATTCTGATAAGGGCCCTCAAGCAGTTAACGTAAAAAAATTGTAAAATCAAGATTTTATAATTCCTGCATGTTTATTTGAACCTAAACATTAATCCAATATGAAAACGAGGGATATCTTCATTCCTCTTTTTTCTTTATTTTTTCAATATTTTTTAAGAAAGAGGTTATAAATTGATAGTTGTTATGTTATTGCAACTAATGGTGGAAAAATTGGGTAAAATAAAAACAAAGTTAGGAGATATTGAAATTACAAAAAACTCCAATTCCAAAATTGAGGAAATAACAATTCCTAAAAGCAAGACCAATATTGAACCGTTTTCTGAAGATGAAGAAGAATACATTGAATATTTAATTAATAGATATACGTGAATAAACCAAAACTCCTTTAGAGTTAAAACTTAGGTTATATAATTCAAGATATAAAATTTGGAGGGAACCTTAATGGAATCAGAAGAAGTTGAAAATAAGATAGAGACTATGAAAACCTATCTAAAAGATTTGTATGAAGCAGGTGTAATAAAACCTACTGAGTATAATGATATTTGGGCAAAAATAAATGAAATAAAAGTTCATTTAAAATATAGCTGTGAAGAGTGATTGAAGATACTTATAATAAGTTGAATTGTCTGTATTATACATACAAGAAAAATCTTTAATTATGATATAAAAAGGTGCAAAATGAACTGAATTATAATTTTAGGAATAAAAATATGCTAGGAAAAAAATGTGATGGTTGTGGGGATAAAGTATTTATCCTTAAAGATTGGAATGACAATAAATTATGCTTAGATTGTTTGGAAAAAGCAGAATCTGATGAAATATCTACCCCAATTAAAAGAACCAAAACTGAATATAAGGAAAAAAAACATATGATATTAAGAGAAGATAATAGAAGATGTCCAAGTTGCGATAGGATAATTCCAGAAGACGCGAAATATTGTCCATACTGTTCAAAAAAATTTTGGTAATAATGAAAATCATAATGAAGTATTTATAGGACAAAAAAAATCCACAAAATTTTATATACTCAAATTAGTTTTAGGAAAATAGGGATGTAAAGATAGGGATGTAATAGAATAACAGTTGGATTGTATTACTAGGAAGTAGGAAGGGATTAAGCTGTATCTTAAAGAAATTCAGATGGAAAACTTCAAATCTTTTGGAAAAAAACTTACAGTACCATTTTTCCCTGGATTTACAGCGATAACTGGACCAAATGGATCTGGGAAAAGTAATATTGCCGATGCCATTTTATTTGTATTGGGGCCGAAGAGTTCAAAGGTTATGCGAGCAGGAAGACTAACCGATCTTATATTCAATGGTGGAAAAAAACATAAGAACCCAGCAAAATACTGTAAGGTTTCCCTTGTTTTTGAAAATAAAAAAAGAAGAATGCCCGTTGATTCTGATGAGGTTACTCTTACTAGAATGATAAAACGTGCACCCTTAAAGAAAAATCCAGATAATTATTATAGTTATTTTTATGTAAATGGTAATTCTTCTTCTTTTACAGATTTTGTTAATGTCTTGTTACAAGCACGAATTTCTGGGGAAGGTTATAATATTGTAAAACAAGGTGATGTAACAAATCTTATCGAAATGGGAAGCGTAGATCGTAGAAGAATATTAGATGATATTGCTGGTATTAGTAATTTTGATAATGATATCAAAAAAGCAGAAAAAGAAGAAATAGATGTAGATGCCAACCTTGAACGGATATCGATTATTTTAAAGGAAATATCAACTCAAATAAGACAGCTTAAAAATGATAGGGATGAAGCATTTAGATATAAAGAATTAAAAGATCAACTTTATGAAACCAAGGCTAAAATTACACAAAAAAAGAAGCAAGATGTTGAATCTCAAATTGCAGAGATAAACCAGCAAATTGAATCATACGAAAAAGAACAAAGTGAACTTGATAAAAAAATTACAGACTTAAAAAACCAATATGCTGAGTCGCAAAATGAACTTCAAGAAATAGAAAAAAAGATTGGAGAAGTGGGTGGAGATGAGGTAAAGGAAATCAAAGAAAAAATTGATTCCTTAAGAAGTGAAGAAATAAAAATTAAAGAGAGGATAAATTATTCAAATGATGAGATTCTTGAGATCCAAAACGAACAAAAAGAGCAGGAAATAATTTTAGGCAATATTGAAAAGGAACACGAAGAACATATTAGAAAAAAAGACGAATTAAGTAATCAAATCGATGAAAAAAAGGTCGAATTAAAGGATAAAGAAAAGGAGTTATCTGATTTAAAGGAAAATATTGCCCAGCATGATGACAAGTCTATGGATTTGTCTCATGAACTTGCTAAGATGCGTGAGGAATTCAATGAAAAAACAAGTGAGCTCCACGAAATCAAACTTAAACGAAATCGTTTTACAGATAAAATTGAGGCATTGGAACTTCAAATTGCAGAGATGCAAGAGACAAAGTCGGCATACGAGTTTGAACTAAAAGACATTGATTGGCAAGCTAATGAATTCAAAACTGATCATCAGAAGAAAAACAAAAAAGTAAAGGATATTGAAAAAAATCTTTTTGAAAAAAAGAAACGTGAATCAGAGCTCACTGAACAATTTACTGATTTGGAAAATGCTTTCCGTAAACTTCAACGTGAGCAAGCCAAGCTACAGGCAGAATATGATGCCTTACAGGATGTTCAGAGTAAATACAATAGAGCAGTTAATGAAATCTTAAAAGCCAGAAAAGAAGGTCTATTGAAAGGGGTTCATGGAACTATCGCAGAGCTTGCTCATGTAGATGAAAAATATCAGACTGCAGTGGTTATAGCTGCAGGTAATCGCATGCAGTCAATAGTAGTAGATAACGATAATGCAGCGGCGAAGGCAATTCAATTTTTGCAAAAAGAAAAACTTGGAAGAGCAACATTTCTTCCATTGAATAAAATGACATCAGGTAAACCACGTGGGAAGGCACTTCTTACAATTAAAGATCCAAGTGCTCAAGGATTTGCAATTGATCTTGTTAAGTATGATGATGAATATCAAGGCGCATTTTGGTATGTATTTGGTGATACTATTGTTGTTAACAGTCTTAATGATGCACAGCGTTTGATGGGCGGGGTACGATTAGTCGATTTGGAAGGATCTTTGATTGAAGCAAGTGGTGCAATGATAGGAGGAAGCACACCAAAAACCCACCTTTCCTTTAGTGATATAGATCGTAGTAAACTAGAAAAAGTAACTAAGGAACTAAAAGATGTCATTACTAGTCAAGATATTTTATCAAAAGAACTATCAGAATTAAAAAAAGAGATAGCTGAGTTAGAGAACAATCTTGGAGATTTCAGAACAGAAGTAGACAAGGAAGTACATGTTAAAGACCTAAATGTAAGAAAGAAAGAATTTGAAGGCAAACTTGAGATTATTGGGAAAGATTTAGACTCGAAATTAATAGAAAAGGATCAGCATGAATCGAGAAAAAACGAACTTATTTTAAAAATTGATGATTATAATAAGCGATTAGAGGAACTTAATTTAATAAAAGAAGAAAAGGGTAGAATTCTACTTAAAGGAACAAAGAAGGAGCAAGCCCAAAAAGCAAGAAACCTTGAGGAAGAGGTATTAAAACTTAATGAAGCTATATTAGAAAATACCTCAGAAAAAAATGCATTAGAAAAGAAAACAGAACTTCTTTTTGAACGTAAAGAAGAGATATTCAACAGAATAGAGACAAAGAAAAATGAAATAGAAAAGCACAAGAGTTCGATAGAAGAGTTAAAGCAGTCACGCTCAAATTATCGTGATGAATTAAAGGCTCTTATGAACGTTGAAGAACAGATGACCGATAAGGTTAAAGTATTTTCATCAAATCGTGATAAAATCTATAGAAAAACTGTATCAATTGAAAATGATCTTGATAAAATAAACACTCGTATTGAATCTTATTACGATTTAATTTCAAGGGCAAAATATAGATTACCTACTCTTGAAGGTGCTGTAAAGGAACTTGAAGAAGAGCTTAAATTATATAGCGTAGAAATTACCGATATTAAGATACCCAATATTGAATCATTAAAAGATTCAATAAAAGTCATTGAGGGATCTATGAGAGAATTAGAACCGGTCAATATGCGTGCTCTTGAAGAATATGACCACCAAATAGATCGTAAAAAGAAACTTGATGATGATATCAAACATTTGAAGGATCAAAAAAAGAACTTATTAAAATTGGTGAAAGAGATAGCAATCAAGAAAAAAGAAAGATTCTATGAGATTTTTGGTGAAATTAACAAGAACTTTAAAGAAATGTATGCAAGGCTCTCAGAAGGTGGTGAAGCAGAATTAAAACTTGAAGATCCAGAAAACATCTCTGAAAGTGGTCTAACAATAAAGGCAAGACCGCGTGGAAAAAAAGTACTTTTACTTTCTGCTCTTTCGGGCGGTGAAAAAAGTATTGCCTCATTGGCATTTATTTTTGCCATTCAAAATTATGATCCCAGTCCATTTTACGTACTTGACGAAGTAGATATGTTTTTAGATGGGGTAAATGCAGAAACAGTATCACGTATGATTAAACAGAGTGCTTTAGATTCACAGTTTATACTGGTTTCACTCCGCAAAATTGCATTAAAGGAAGCAAACCATGTATATGGAGTTACAATGAGAGAAACTGGTATTTCCGAAATGATTGGAAACGTAGATCTATCATCCATAGGGGCCAAAGGTGAAATAAACTTAGGTGAAAAACATGGAACAACTTAAAATCGATAATGATGTGATAAATCATTTACTATTCCATAAAGCACTCATTGACGAAGAAGATGATGCAACTAGAATCAACTATTACGTTGATATGCTTCAAAAAACCAATGAAGGAGAACATATCTCAATTGAAAATCCCTTTGAAAGATCTATTGCTATAGCCTTTGAATTAGTAATAAGACAGCATCTAAATCCATGGGATCTTGATCTGGTAAATTTTTCCACAATGTATATCAAACGAGCAAAGGAAGAAAAAATCGATTTGATTACAGCCGGTCGAATAATCCTAATGGCATGGAAGGTACTTAGACTACAAAGCGACAATCTAATAGTTAGCGTGGAAACGGAAAAGGAGGAATTAGAATCATTTGATTGGGCAGACTTGCCAACTGAGATGTGGCTTGAAAATGATGACGATTATTCATACACTAATCTTATTATGAAAATGCCAGAACCACCCTTAGACGAACCTGTCCGAAGAGATGCTAAGAGAAAGGTCACATTGATTGAACTTTTAGGTGCTTTTGATCAAGCGCGTAAGGAATCAGAAGGATATCAAATCCTTGAACATGAAAGGCAAATAGAAAGAGAGAGACTGAGAATAAAATCTAGAAAACGTATGATAGGCACAGCGCATGAAGATAATTTAGAGGAAGATGTTGATGCCATCTGGAAAAGAATTAGAGGATTTAATAAAAAAACCATTTCTCTTTTCGATTTGTGTGAAGAAAGTGAACGAGAAGAATTTATTAAAACACTTATTTCAGTTTTATTCCTTGCATATGATAACAAGATAAGAGTTTTTCAGAGAAAATTTCCATATGGAAAGATATATATTAAAAACAGAGTAACATAAGTAAGATATATATACTAAACGGGTTTGTCGACGCCAATGAAAAAGCCTAAAATGAGGAAATGAATCATTTGGTGACGAAGCATTTACGAATACCGCTCATTTCTGAAGGTATCCGTCTTGCCGGCGCCAAATTTGTTTTAAGTCATTTCCGATTTTTATGATTTTTCATAAAATAAAAATATAGTATACTTAACTTGATAAAAAAAATAAAATACGTCAAAATGGTAAAAAAGGGGAGAGCTGGAGGAAATTTAATATTAGGGACAAAATTAAAATGAAAGACTCTCCCCCCCTTTCTTCCTTTCCCGATAATAATTAACATTTAATATAATACAAATTATGTATATAAATATTGGTATTGTTATATTAACCTTTAATATACCTAATTTAAACCTATTATAGTCAAAAGTATATATATTAAGAACCACTTATATTACATTGCGTAGATTTAGAAAGGGAGTAGTTTTGAAAACAGAATCTTTTTATTTTTAATTACTCTCCCTTTCTTCCCTCCCGATAATAAAAAATAAAATAGGAAGAAGTAACTTCTTCCTTTCTTTTCTTAACTTGATATATACTATACTACAATTAAAGAAAAGATGAAAGGAGAGTAACAGAAGAAAAATAATTAGATAAATTGAAAATAAAAAATTCTTTACTTTCCTTGATTATCATATATTAGTCAAAAATTGCACCATCAGAAGAAAGTAGGGAGAGAAAATTAAAGAAAAAAGTAAAAAATGTAATTATATAAGTTGTCAACTTTATCTATATGATGAAATGTAAAAATGTAATTATAGAATGTCAAAATTGTATAGAATTATAAATAAAGAACCTTACAGAATACCTGTTGTTTGGTATTGTAAGGAGTGTGATAAATTAAGTGATAGAATAAGGAAATAGTTGGAATTTAGATAAAGTTTATCAAGTCAATTTGAATATAAATAGGTAGGAAAAATATATAGGTATAATTGATAAATATAGAAAAAAATAAGATGAATATTAAAAATATAGGTTATACCTAAAGAGTGATGGCCAATGGGAAAAAAAGAGAAACGTTTGGTTGAATCTGTATTATTCTCTGCTAGTAAACCTGCGAGTATTAATAATATTAAAGAATCTACTGGACTTACTCCAAAAAAAATTAAGGAAACTCTAAAGGAACTATTCGAGGAGTATAATATTGAACGTAAAAACGATACTTCAATGGAAATAATTAAGGCAGGGGATAAATATGCCATGCAGATTAAAAAAAAGTATGCCGATCAATCAATGCTAGTTACAAATCCCGATATCAATGATAATATACTAAAAACCTTGTCACTTATAGCATTCCATCAACCCATCAAACAATCTAATCTACGCAGGATGGTAGGTCAAAAAATATACGAACATGTTGATGATCTTGTTTCAATGAAACTAGTTTATAGCAAAAAGCATGGTTCAACTGAAATGCTAACAACAACAAAACTCTTCCCTGAATATTTTGGTATTAATTCCACAAAACCGGATGAAATAAGGGATTTTCTCGCAAAAAAGGTAATAGGAAACATATCAAACATTGATGAACAAGAATAACTAATTACTAATTTTAAATAATAGATCTATGATGTAACAAATTTTTTCCC
>DAOWFO010000070.1 GCA_030637965.1 Thermoplasmata archaeon | reverse complement strand
AGATCACATCCGCATTTTGTTATATTTAGTCTTTTTTTATAATTACAACCTTCTGAAACCATGACATATTCGATACCCTCTTTAAATTTATCGTTATTAGTTATTATAAGCAATAATAGCCCAAGTTAGAGAGTTTTTAAATCTATTAAGATTTCATAAAATCAATATTTCTAACCATACATTTGAGTCGGAATTGTTGGTAATGATGGAGCTGTAGGTTTTGACTGTGCCATAAAATTTCTTATGTTATTTTCAATTTCCTCAGCCTCTTTGTATAGTGGTTTAGGATCAATCTTAATCTCCGGGAGCATTTTGTCTAACTTTTCTAATAGACTTCCAGTAGCTCGAGAATCTGGATAGGAGACATGGGCTTCTGCCAGTAGACAGAGAACATCACGATTCATAATAACCCCTTCATATAACAAAACCCCTGTAACACCAGTTATCATTCCTTCCTTTGTTTTATTAATTTTATATTTTTTAAGTAAATTATTCATTTCTGGCGTACTACCCACACCATGAATCTTTGGTTTTTTATCTTTCATTTCACCTAATGCATTTGTTCCTTCTAATGCAACTATTGTTTTAATTCTCTTTTTGTCTGCCCATTCAAGAATTTTATCACCCAAAGGTTTTATGATTTCTAGTGGTGGCATGAATTCAGAAATTATCACTACTAGTTGTTCACAGTTACCATCTGGTCCACAAGTTTTCTTACCAGCATATATCCTTACAGGGGGAGATGGATTTGAATTATGAATCACCGTTACTGGCATAAAATGTTTTGATAGTATCGCTCCTATCTCCTTAAGTTTTAAAGATTTGACAATGAAATTTCCTGCTATTGAGCTTATCAATCCAACCGTTGGAAAAGCAACTACTAGCATAGAATTGGATAGATCTATTTCTTTATATTCAAAAATTTTAATATCTTCCATGTTAATCAAATATCGATAATTTTTAGATACTTAAAACTTTTTAATAAAGGTTTTTTAAAAAATGGTCAATAATTTATTCAATAAATTCAATTTCTGCTTTACCTATTATCAGATGATTTTCCTCCTTTTTAATATAAAGATAATCGTCATCTGATATACCTATCTGTTCTAACCAGAATTCTTCTATACGATCTATTGCGTCTGCTAATAAAGCAATCTCGATATCACCGCTATATAAAACTTCTTTTTTTTCTGCCAAGTTTCCTTCACATCCTATTTTGGATATATGTTATGATTGTTTAATTATATTTTTAAATAATCAATTTTTCAAAAAATTTGTTTTTTCAATTAAAAAATATCGATTATAATTCATAAAAGGAATAGTAAGATACATCTAAAGGTTGAAAATCATCCAAAACCAATAAATGATTATTGAACCACATATTCCATAAATAATCACGGCGTCTATTTTTTTATTAATCCTTTTTGAAATCTCCAATGTGCATCTCCTCTCTCAATTTCATTCAAAGCAAAATCCTTTTAATATGTCTTGTTCTCTTGTGAATAAGTAGTTGCATATGCATTAGCGAGTCATAATAAGATTTTATTAATCATTTACTTATGAGAAAATGAATTATATTTGATTCAACTCTTTAATATTTTATATTTTTATTTGAACTAAGAAGAATTATGGTTTAGGAATTTGCGCTTCAGTTAAAGTTATTGTATCTATTACACCTTCAATTATTCTTATTTTATTAATAACAACCTTTCCAATAGTTTCTATATTATCTGCTTCTATTTTAACTAGAAAATCGTACTCTCCAAAAATTGGATATACTTCTTTAATCTCCGGTTCATTTAATAATCTACTATATATCCAAAACTCCTTCCCAGGTTTGTTCTTTACCATAATAAAGCCAACTGTCATACAAATTTTCACCTATCATTAATACTTATGTTTTCATTTCATATAAACCTTAAGAATATTATTTGGATGATTTACTTCACTCATATTAATTGATTAAATTAATTTATTATTAAAAAATAAATTAAAAATAAAAGTAATTAATTTGTTTAATATACCTTTGTAATCTGTTCAATCTTTTTTCTTATCAGTTTTTTTCTGCTTGTCTTTTACTTCGTAATCAGGGTCTATGGTACTATTATCACTTGAAGGATGCCCTGACCAAGATTCATTTTTTGCCTCTCCGCCAGATGCATTTTGCTGCTGTTGGGCCTCCTGTTGTGCAGCTTGCTGATATATTGCAGTTGATATTTTTTGAATTATTTCAGATAAAGCTTCAGTTTTTTCTTTAATTTTTTCTATGTCATCACCAGATAACATTTCTCTTAGTTCTTTTAATCCTTTTTCTATGCTTTCTTTGTCTTCAGAGGAAAGTTTATCCATTAATTCATCCAATGTCTTTTGAGCAGTATGTGCTAATGCATCCCCATTGTTACGTATCTCTACTTTTTCCTTACGTTTTTTATCCTCTTCTTCGTGTTCTTTTGCCTCTCTTTTCATATTTTCAATATCACTATCTGATAATTTTGTTGATCCTGTTATTCTAATGGATTGTTCTTTACCTGTTCCTTTATCTTTTGCGGAAACGCTTATTATTCCATTGGCATCTATGTCAAAGGCTACTTCTATTTGAGGTATTCCACGTGGTGCAGGAAGAATATCATTAAGATGAAAACGTCCAATACTTTTATTATCAAGAGCCATCGGCCGTTCTCCTTGGAGTACATTAATATCAACACTTGGTTGATTGTCTGCAGCTGTTGAAAATATTTTACTTTTTTCTGTTGGAATTGTTGTATTACGATGAATTAGTTCTGTTGCTACTCCCCCAAGTGTTTCAATGCTTAGTGTTAAAGGCGTTACATCTAGTAGCACAATGTCCTTATCGATTTCTCCAGATAGTATACCTGCTTGTATAGCAGCCCCTATTGCCACACATTCCATTGGATCAACATTACGTTTAGGTTCCTTTCCAAAGATTTCCTTTACCTTTTTTCTTACAATTGGAATTCTTGTAGTTCCACCGACAAGCACTACATGATCTATATCTGTTGGTTTAATTTTCGCATCTTTTAGTGCCTGCTTACATGGTTTGTCTGTTTTATCAACCAAAGTAGAAATAAGTTCTTCAAATTTAGCACGTGTTAGTTTCATCTCAAGATGTTTTGGTTCATTATCAATTACAGTTATGTATGGTAGATTAATATCAGTTTGAAGTTTTGATGAAAGTTCCTTTTTAGCATCTTCTGCAGCTTCGAAAAGTCTCTGGAGGGATTTCTGATCTGTTCTAAGGTCTATACCGTTTTCTTTTTTGAATTCACTAGACATAAAATCTACAACTTTTTGATCCATATCTGTTCCACCAAGTTTGGTGTCCCCATTTGTTGATAATACTTCAAATACACCTTCTCCAACTTCCATTAAGGTAATATCAAAGGTTCCACCACCAAAATCATATACAGCTATCTTGTGATCGCCCTCTTTATCTAGGCCATAGGCAAGAGATGCAGCAGTAGGTTCGTTTATTATACGTTTAACATTTAGACCTGCGATTTCCCCTGCATCTTTTGTTGATTGACGCTGGTCATCATTAAAATATGCTGGGACTGTTATAACTGCATCAACTATAGTTTCACCTAAAAATTCTTCAGCATCTTTCTTTATTTTCTGCAAGATAAATGCAGAAATCTGTTCAGGAGTATAATTCTTACCGTGAATTGTCACTTTATCTCCAGATCCCATCTTACGTTTTATGCGATGAACCGTACCTTCCGTATTTGTCACAGCTTGACGTTTAGCAGATTCGCCTACAAGCTTTTCACCATCTTTTGTAATTGCAACAATAGATGGGAAATAGGTTTGTCCCTCAGAACTTTTAATAATAGTCGGTTTACCTGCATCCATTATTGCTACTTCAGAATTTGTTGTACCTAAATCAATACCTATTACTTTACCCATACTTATCTCACCTCTTTTCATTTTTTATTTCTTTTTGAAACAATAACCTGAGATGGTCTAAGAAGATCATCATTTAATAGATAACCTTTTTTTACCTCTTCTAATATTGTTTCCTCTTTACAATCATTATTTTTTACTATAGTTACTGCATGATGGATTTTATGATCAAAAGTTTTACCAATACAATCAATATATTTTATTTGCTCATTTTCTAGAAAATTATCTACATTTTTAATTATTAATTTTAAACCCTTTTTTGGATTTTTATTATTATAAGCAATATTTAATAACTCTTTTAGATCGATTAATTCTGAAAGATATTTTTTTTTAATTTCTTTTATGTCTAATTTTAATTCTTTTTCTTTACGCTTGCGATAATTCTGATAATCCGCAATATTACGCAAAAGTAAGTCTTCTTTTTCTTTTAGGTCATGCTTCAAATGTTTTATTTCTTCTTCAATTTTCTTTCGTTTATTTTGTAAATTGTTTTTTGTTTTTTCAGTATGTTGTTTCTTTATTTTTTTAGATTCTTTTGTTGTCATAATCCAATAAAAATAAAAAAAAGAAAAGGTGTGATGTTTTATTACATCATACCTGGTGGCATTCCACCCATTCCTGGAGGCATTCCACCTTCAGCGCCTGGTGGCGCACCCCCTCCTCTTGATGCGATTACGTCATCTATTCTTAGAATCATCGTTGCCGCCTCAGAAGATGCTTCTATTTCCTGTAGACTTACGCGAAGTGGTTCTATTACTTTATTTTTCAGCATGTCATCTACTTTTCCATAGAGTACATTGATTCCAGCATTTTTATTACCTTTTTTATGTTGACTTCTAACTTCAAGCATCATATCAATTGGGTCAAGTCCTGCATTTTCTGAAAGAGTTTTTGGAACTATTTCCATTGCATTTGCAAATGCTTCTATTGCCATTTGTTCTCTTCCACCAATTGTTGGTGCATAGTCACGAAGAGACATTGCTACCTCAGTTGCACCTGCTCCTCCGCCAGCAGTCATTTTACCATCCTCTAGTGCTACTTTAACAACTGAAAGTGCATCATGTAGTGCTCTTTCAAGTTCATCTACAACATGTTCAGTTGTTCCTCTTATTAAAATTGATACTGCTTTTGGATTCTTACATTTTGTAACAAATGTCATCTTGTCATCGCCGATTTTCTTTTCTTCTACTGATCCAGCATATCCAAGGTCATTTGAAGTTAAACCATCAAGATTTGCAACAATTTTTCCGCTAGTTGCCTTTGATAATTTTTCCAAATCGCTCTTTTTACCGCGTCTTACACAAAATATTCCTTCTTTTGATAGGAAATGCTGTGCGATATCATCAATACCTTTTTGACAAATTAGAACATTTGCTCCGCTCTTTTTGATTTTTTCAACCATTTTCTTTAGCATACTTTCTTCTTCATCAAGGAAGGCCTGTAGTTGAGTTGGGTCTTGAATTTGAATTCTTGCATCCACTTCTGTCTTTCTAACTTCAAGAGCAGAATTTACAAGAGCTATCTTTGCATTTTTAACAACCTTTGGCATTCCTTCATGAACTCTCTCTTTATCCAGAATAATACCTTCTATGATCTCTGTATTTGCTATGCCTCCGCCCTGCTTTTTCTGTATTTGAATGTTATCTAGATCGACATATGTTTTATTACCAACTTTTTCCTTAACATTGGTAATAGCATCTACAACAACACCGGCAAGTTTTTCTTTCTCACCGCTTGCACCTTTGCTTGCCATAGATGTTATTGCGATATCTATAAGAACTTTTTTGTCGTCTTCTTTTACATTTATTGCCATATTTTTTAAGACTTCTATTGCTTTATCTGCTGCTAGTTTGTATCCTCCACATATAACTGTTGGATGAATATTTTGTTCTAGTAGATCTTCTGCATGTTTTAGAAGTTCCCCTGTTAGTACTACTGCGCTAGTTGTTCCGTCACCACATTCTTCATCTTGTGATTTTGCAACTTCAACTATCATTTTTGCAGCTGGATGTTCTACATCAATTTCTTTTAAAATTGTTGCACCATCATTTGTAACAACAACATCGCCCATAGAATCAACAAGCATTTTATCCATTCCTTTTGGACCAAGTGTTGATTTTACTGCATCAGATATGGCTAATGCTGCCATTATGTTGTTAGATTGTGCACCTTTGCCTTTTTCTCTTTTTGTTCCTTCTTTTAATACTATTATTGGCTGTTGTCCAGTCATCATAATTTTCTTACACCTCCTCCTAAATTTTAGATTAAGAGTAAAGTCGCAATACAAACACTTCTATATATAGTTTTCTACATTTTAAGTTCAAAAATAATTAAAAAATTTATATCAAAGATTGCTTTCTTAGCCAACTTAAATCACTAATATAAAGATCTCTAATATCTGTTAATCCGAATTTTAGCATTGCAAGCCTTTCTAATCCAAGACCCCAAGCTAAAACGGGATTTTTTATTCCAATTGGTTCTGTTACTTCTGGTCTGAAAATACCACTTCCGCCAAGTTCCATCCACTCATTATTCCATAAAACATCCACTTCCATACTTGGTTCGGTATATGGGAAATAAGCAGGTCTAAAACGTATATGTTCAAATCCTATTCTTTTATAAAATTCTTTTAAGATACCAATAAGTTGTCTAAAATTGGTTTTTTCTTCATGAACAATACCTTCAATTTGATAGAATTCAGGCAAATGAGTTGAATCGATATTCTCCTTTCTAAAAACTTGACCTATAGAAAATATTTTTGATGGGGGTTCTGGATTATGATACAAATAACGAATTGTATTAACTGTTGTATGAGTCCTAAGAATTGTACGTTTTCCTTCGTCTCTAGAAAATTTGTAATTCCATCCTGTCGAAGAGGTGATACCTCCATTTTCGTGTACGTCTGAAATTCTTTCTAATAGATCTTTCTCTTCAATATTAAATTTAGATGGATACTTGCAATACAAGGTATCCTGCATTTCTCTGGCAGGGTGATCTTGGGGTATAAAAAGTACATCCATGTTCCAGAAACATGATTCAACAAAATCACCTTTAATTTCCTGGAAGCCCAATTCAAGAAATATCTCCCTAATTTCATAAATCAGATTAACTAATGGATGAGCCTTACCACCATATTTTTCTGGAGCAAAAGAATTAACATCATAAGGTCTTATATCTTTTCTTTTCCATTCTCCATTTTTTATGATTGCAGAAGTTATCTGGGAAATCTCATCCTTAATTTCGATACCATATTTGATTATTTCTTTACCTTTTTCAGTTAGAATTATAGTATT
>DAOWFO010000023.1 GCA_030637965.1 Thermoplasmata archaeon | reverse complement strand
ATCCATAGTGATTGGGATTATCACTACAATATTAGTAATAATACCAGAAGTTAAAAAACCAGAAAATAAAGAAGAATGGATTGAAGAAAAGAAATAGTTATGAAATTGTAGATTGAAAGAGGTAGAATATGGTAAGAATTGGAAAGTTTGATGGAGAACAAGAAGGTTTATTTGTTGCTGTTCCATATTGATTCAACTCCTACGTATAATAGGGGCTCCTTCCTCTTGTAAATTATGTCTATTAAAACTATTGTTAACAAAATATTAATAAGGATTAAAAAACAATATCAGGAGCAATCACAAAATTATCATCCAACAATCTATCCAAAATACCACCAACATCGGAACCTTTTTTCATAAGACTATAAAAAGTTCCAACGTTTTGTATAGTTCCAACAAACTGAAGTCCGACTATTTTATTATTTTTTAAAAGTATCTTTTTAGATGAGGTGGGAGTATTACGAGTAATAGCCTTGCATTTACCCATCTCTTTAGATGTTCGCCCCATAGCTACAACTGGCGTATCGAACACATCAAGCACATTTACAACCTCAGCACCATCATATATAATTTTTTTATTGGCCATGTTTGAACCCGCGATCCATCCCTGCTCTATCGCATTTGGCCAAATAGCAAATAAGCCTTGTTTGCCCTCAATCTGATCTCGTACCTCTGTAATATCTCCAGCAGCATAGATGTCTTTAATATTGGTCTGCATCGTTGAATCTACAATGATACCTTGATTAACTTTTATACCAAAATCTTTAACCAATTCAATGTTTGGCGTAACACCTATAGCTATTACTACCATGCCACAATGCAACTTAGTTTTACTAAGAGAAACACCTGAAACCTTCTCATCACCATTGATACTCTTCATAGAATCATTTAAAACAAGTTTTATACCATGATCTTTTAGAATCTCACCCACTTTCTCAGACATATCAGGATCCAGCATTCTAGATAGAATATAAGGTAACATCTCGACAACACTTACTTCTATCTCCCTTTTTGTTAACATAATAGCAGTTTCAATTCCCATAAAACCACCACCTAATACAACTGCATGTTTGACACCCTTATTTAAATGAGCTAGTATTCCCAGAGCAGAATCAAGAGTACCCATAATATGTACACCATCGAGTTCTAATCCATTTATCCCCTTTGGAGTGATGGGTTTTGCACCTGTGGCAATTAGCAACTTGTCAAACTTGACCATCTTTCTATTCGAGAGTTTGACCTCTTTATTTTGCAGTAGTATTTGGATCGCCTCAGCGTTTTTAATGAACCTTGCATTAAGACGATGATAGAATTGTTTGTCAAACCGAAAAATAGTAGGTTTGTCCACTTCACCTGCAATTAAATTAGGAAGTGAACATGGTGAGTAGGGAGGATATTGTTCACGCGAGATAATAGTAACATCAGATTTAATATCTATCTCTCTAATAGCCTGAAGTGCACTTACTCCTGCACCGCCATTCCCAATTATTACATAATGCAAAAAACCTCTCTCCTTTAAATATTCATTTTATGCTCCGATATACTCTGGAAGTTCAGAACCTCTGATAAGAGAGACAATTGTAGAGTTATATGGTGTAGGAATTCCTTTGGCCTTGCCATACTTTACTATCATATCATTGATGAAACCTATCTCTGTTGGATTCTTTTTTTCTATATCTACATGCATTGAAGTCCTATGATGCCCTGCCTTGTCAAGATAGCTCATACAATGCTCCAAGAAACCTGATTTAAAGTAAATGCCATTTGCCTCTGCAACCTCAATTCCTTCACGCAATACTGCTTCAGCAAGTCCTCTAGTATCCTCAAATTCCATCATTTGTTTCATCGTCCTTCTCGTCAAAGCACAGACAGGACTCAATGCAGCATTAAGAATAATCTTCTCCCATTCATATTTCTTGATATCCGAAGTGAATGCAGTTTCTAAATCTGCTGCCGTAATAACCTCTGCCAACGTTCTAGCTTTTTTTTCAGCTGCAGGATCTATCATACCTATATAGTTCGGAGCGTTAAAGAAAGACATCCTCACCTTTCCATTATCAACAATATTTCCAGCGTAATTAACTACGATTCTCAATGTATTCTCTTTTCCAAAAACTTCAGAAATAAGCTCTTCATTATCAAGACCATTCTGTAAGCTTATGAATGTCATACCGGGCTTGGCAACTTGTTTCAACATAGGTAAAATTTGAGAAAGCACAGATGCTTTTACAGAAATAAAAATTACATCTATATCCTTCCTACTTAGTTCATCGATACCATAACAAATGTTGTTTTTGGGAAATAGAACGTTTATATCATTAAAACCAGTAATAGTAAGACCATTCCTCTTTATTTCATCCATATGTGTTTTTAGGATATCTACTAAGGTGACATCATGACCAGCCTTTGCAAGGTGAACTCCCATAATACTCCCAACAGGCCCTACGCCTATAACTCCAAATTTATATTTATCCATAATTAAACCTCTTTTGAATTGAAACGTCCCCTAAGTACACGATGCAATATTTTACCTGTAGGTGTCCTAGGCATTTCATCATCCTTGATGAATATAAAATGCTTTGGACGTTTATATCCAGCCATCTTATCGCGACAGTGATTTATAATCATCTTTTCATCGATCTTTGATTTTGCCTTTGGAACAATCACAGCTGTCACCTGTTCACCCCATTTATCATGATGAATTCCAATGACAGCACAATCAAAAACATCTGGATGAATACATATTATCTCTTGTACTTCGCTAGGATATACATGCTCGCCACCAGTTATTATCATATTATCTTTTCTATCTACAATATAATAGAAACCGTCTTTATCTCGCTTAGCCATATCACCTGCACTGAACCATTCTCCTCTAAATGATGAAGATGTTTTCTCTGGCATCTTATAATACTCAGTAAACATCATAGGTCCACGAGAGTACAACTCTCCCACCTCATCATCACTAACTTCTTTTCCATTCTTGTCTAGTAATTTAACAAAGTCTGTACCAATAGCTTCATAACCAATGGAGCCAAGTTTCCGTAACTGATCTTCTGGTTTAAGAAGTGTTACAAGGCCTGCTTCTGTAGAACCGTAGGCTTCGTAGAGTTCGACGCCGGAAAAGAAGTTCATAATCAGCTTTTTCATTTCCCTTGAAACAGGAGCGGATGAGCAAAGTAATTTTCCAATAGAGCTAACATCATGTTTTTTTGCTTCTTCTGAAACATTTAATATAAGGTTGTAATGTGTAGGAATAAGCGATATAAATGTAATTTTTTCCCTTTCTATAATCTCCAATATTTTCTCAGCTTTGAATTGCTGAGCAGGATGAATATATGCAGAACCTCCTAAGTATAAAAATAGGAATGTATAGAAGGTTGAGTTAACATGATACAAAGGCATGACATTAAGGCATATGTCATGTTCATTAAAACCGAAGTCAGTAGCATTGATTAGGAAGAAAGCAGTATATGATTCATGAGAACGAACAACACCTTTAGGTTTGCCTGTAGTACCCGAGGTATAAAGAATGATCCATGGATCATTACAATCTACGGAAATTTCAGGTTCATTATCTGTAGAATTTCTTATAAATTCCTCGTATTCTTTGTAATCCTTTGATTTCTTTCCAACTACAATATATCTATCTGGCGGTATATTCTTTAAATCCTTTTTAATTGAATCTACTATTGGGATAAACTCATCATGCACAATAAAAGCCTTGGCATCAGAATTTTCCATTATATTGAGTATCTCTTTACCAACAAATCGAAAGTGTACTGGTACAATAATTAGACCGGTTTTTGCTGCTGCTAAATATGCTTCTATAATTTCTATACTGTTTTCAAGTAATACTGCAAATTTATCTCCTTTCTTTAATCCAAGAGAAAGAAGACTATGAGATAATTTATTTACTCTCTTGTTTAACTCAGGATACGTAAAACTCCTCTTTTTATCCTTTAGTGCTATGGTATTTGAAAACTTCTTTGCATTCAACTTAACCATGTCCCCTAGATTTATCCAACATGCCATGATTTCCTCCTCCATCTTAACTTAAAGTATTCATTTATTCCCCTCAAGTTGTTCAATAAAAGCTTCAATATTTGTTTTAAACTGCTCGTCAGAAAGACATCTGAGATCATTAAAATCTCCATTTACTACCAAACTTGGCACATCTAACTCTTCTTCAAGCCGCTGAGGCATGCCATAACGACTGTTAGTATTGTGAGGGCAGGTCTTGGAATCATGAAAAATCATACCATCAATTTTAAAGAAATCAATCATTTTCTTCAAATATTTTTCTTTGGCTTCATCTGCTCTTACAATAAATAATTCAGTGTATGCTCTTGCCATACTATTAAATGGATCATCAACGTCAAAACCCGTGAAAATCCAACTATTACAGTATGTAGATGCAACTACGCACGTATTCTGACTAGCAAATAACTCAGAATGAGATCTTAGTCTACCCCAAATAGGCATACCATCCCAATAAAGTCTAAAACTTTCATTTTCTATGGCTCCCTCATGTTTTTTGATTCTTTCTTCTAACTCATTTAATAATGAATTATAGTAATCAACCGCTTTTTGTGTACCTCTTAGGACTACTGCAGGTCCCATTTGTATAGTTCCATCAAAAAAGGTCAAAGGGGATGGTATCGTAGATGCTGTCTCTAAAACCTTTTTCCATGAATTTGAACATGCACGTGAGAGAGATAATACTTTTTTGAGCTCATTTATATCAAACATGTTACCAGAGATTTTTTCTAAAGGTATAATTAAGTCTTCCATTTGCTGTGCGATAGAAAGAACATGAGCATCTGTAACCTCATTTACTCCTCTATGTGTATACACACCGAGCAATGGAACATTGAACTCATCAGCATACCATCTAAACCAATCCTGAACATCTCTACATTGATTAGTATTAAAAATCAATACATCCGGTTTTGGAATACTTTTAATGCTTTCATAAGCCATTGAAAGTGGTGTAACCCGCTTCAAATACGCACCAATATCGGAGGTCAAATATGAACAAATATCGGGAGAATAACCTACCGCATTAGCATAGGGTATCAAATCTGTAGCAATCCTACTTGAACCTAACATCGCGCTATGGTTTTCTGGAAAATAAACATAAAAACCTAGACTTCTAAGAATCTCAGTAGGGCCAACACTTGAACACCAAGCTACCTTCTTATCACTACTTTTTGAAGCAGAATCAAGCTCATGATAATAATTAGCCATTATCTGTTTCATCTCTTTAGTTGCCATGAATTTTTTCCGAGTCAGCTTTTTCTCTTTGACGATTTTAGTTCCCCCAGTAAAATAAAAATTACCAACAAATGAGAAATTCAAATGAAGATAGAACTTATTATTTTTTTTGTTTTTTTCTATTATTTAATGCCAACAATCAAATACATCTATTTATTTCCAATTTTTGAGTTTCTCAGTTACTTGAGGCGTAAATATGTCTAAAAAGAGTTACTTTGCTGGAATCGATGTTGGCACATCCTATGTGAAAACTGTAATTATAAATGATAAAAATGAAATAGTTGGATTCCAAATTGAAAGAACAGGTCCAGATCTTCAAAAGTCAATAAATATTGCCTTTGAAAAAGCTATTGCAAATACGGGTAATCTTAAATCTTCGATAAAATATGTTACCTCCACTGGATTTGGAAGAAAAAACGTATCATTTGCTAATAATGTGAAAACTGAGATTAGTTCACATGCTAAAGGTGCTTATCATTATTTTCAAAATGAGATTACTATCATCGATATAGGTGGTCAAGATACAAAAATCATCAAGATCGATAATGAAGGAAAAACATTGGGCTTCAAGATGAATAGAAAATGTGCTGCTGGAACAGGCTCTTTCTTAGAAGAAATTGCATATAAATTAAATATACCGATGAATAAAATGAATGCACTCGCCGCCAAATCTATTAAAGAAACTTCTCTTAGTAGTTTCTGTACAGTTTTTGCATCTACCGAAATACTTACTAGAATTAAAAATGGAGAAAGATTAGAGGATATGGTCAAAAGCGCTTTTGAATCAATAGCTAAAAGGGTTATTGAGATGGATACACTAAAAGGTACAGTGGTTTTAACTGGTGGTGTGGTAGAATACAATGATATTATTTTGAAAATTCTAGCAAAATATATCGGAAAGAAGATTTTAATTCCTCCAGTTCCACAGTTAAGTGGTGCTTTGGGAGCTGCATTATTTTCAAAGGAAGCAAAAGATTAAAATCATGTTTCCCTCTATATAAATCTCATGTTGAATTTTAAAATACAAGATTACGATTTTCCGCCGTACAGGCCGCCCAACGAAGCTACATCTGTTTTAATCCGTGCTTCAAGAGGCTGCCCATGGAATAAATGTCTTTTTTGTACAATGTATAAATCCATCAAATTTAAACCTAAATCATTAGATGAGATCAAAGAAGATATTGACAAAGCCACAAAAATATACAGAGATACAAAATCGGTATTTATTGCTGATTCAGATAGCCTTGTTATAAAGGACATAGATGAGATAATTCGGTACATAAAATTGCGTTTTCCTGATGCTAATAGAATAACATCATATGCTAGAGCCAAAACATTGATGAAACTAGGTTCCGAACGTTTAAAGAAAATTAAAAAAGCAGGCCTTACTAGAGTCCACGTAGGTCTAGAGTCAGGGGATAAAGAAACTTTAAAACTCATGAATAAAGGTGCTACACCTGAAGAGATGATAGCAGGAGGCAGAGTAGCCAAGGATGTAGGTCTAGAGCTTTCTTTTTATATCCTTATTGGTGCTGGAGGCAAAGATAGATTGAAAGAACATGCAGTTGAGTCAGCTAAGGTTTGTAACGAAGTGAATCCAGATTTCATACGACTTAGAACACTAGTAGTTCAGCATGGTTCACTTTTAGAGAGAGCAATGAACTCTGGTCAATACAAAGTTTTGTCCCCTATTGAAAAATTAAAAGAGGTCAAAATGTTAATAGAGAATCTAGAAGTAAACCAATGCGAATTCGCTTCGGATCATTTTACTAATAATATATGGGCGGATAATACAGTTATATATAGGGGCGTTTATGGGATACTTCCCCAGGAGAAAAATGACATGCTAAATATATTGGATTACACATTAGATTTTCTCTCAAAAACTAAAGGCGAGGTATTAGATTCTACTATACTTTACGAAAAGGGTTTAATAAATTCGCTTTGAAGTATTCTAAGAAAATGATTAGCGTATCTGTATATATGTCTATCCACCACTTATAGGAATAAAAAATATAAGTTCATCACCGTTTTTAAGCTTAGTTTTTATTCCATTTAAGGCTGAAGTTGGTTTATCATTCACAAAAATACACATATTTTCAGATAATTCATTAGTCTTGGTATAAAATTCTGTTTTCAGTTTAGGATATCTATCTAACAATACTTTAAGCAATTCTTCAAGAGTAATTCCATTAAAATCTAATTCTAATTCGCCTTTATCCACTGCATCAGAAAATGGTTTGAGGAATTTGATTTTAAGTTTCATTTAAAATACACCAAATAATTGATAATAAGATTATTATCCATCAGTATTACCATATATGAATTTGTATCAGCTTATTTAACATATCTCTATGCTTATTAATATTCTTCATTTTCACAGTTAAGAGATGCTCTATAAGTGACATTTTTCTCAATAAATGCAAAAATTAAAAACAATTTTAATTATTTATATTAGCCCTCTTTTTAAACTTAAATCAAGTTTTGGGACTATATTAAATTTTTTTATTTCTCCTGGTTTAATCCACTTGAATTCTGAGTGTTCCCAGTCTAGTTTTATATCTGGATCATTTTTCAGTTCAACTTTAGCTGGATGGACAATCCAGGTTTTCTTAACTTTAGGGTCTTCAAATTCAAATGGTTCTCCGATACTATAAGATAAAATATTATCTTCAGTAATTCCTAGCTCCTCATTGATTTCTTCAATTATTTTTTTAATTAGAGGTTTAGGTTCATCAATATAACCAGTTACCGTATTCCATTTACCTTTGTAAGTACCTACTTTATCACTCCTTTTAAGAAGTAAGATTTTATCTTTGTATTTTATAAAAACTGTTAAAACAAGAGATGTTTCAGAGTGAGTGTAATCAATTCTACCATCCGGAAATTTTGGTAATTTTTTAGCAAAATCTTTTACTTTATCTATTATCTTTTGTTCTTGAAATGACATAATTAGATTGAATTATGAAACGATTATTTAAACCAACTGAGTTACCTTTTTTTTAAATTATATATTCAAAAATGATAAATTGGTTTTAGATATTTTTAATACCAATGAATTATTGTGATATCTCAATATTTCTAGTTATTTCTCCATTTAAATTCAACTTTTTTCATATGTGGTGGAACCTTTTTACCGCCTTTTTTCAAGTATCCTTCAACTGGTTTCCATCTTATGCCATATTCTCCAATTTTACTATGCTTGTGTTTCATTTTTATAATCTCCTTTATTCTATTATCCTTATTCTATCACATGTTTTTTTAAAATTAATATTATTAAAACATACTCTGATAAAATGTCAAAAAGGAAATATATCTTAAATATCATCAACAGTTAATTATAAATAACCAATTAATATTTCAACCCACAGAATGGTGTAATGGTTTCTGCTATTTTATTTTAATAACAAGTGGAAAACTTTACACTTATTCCCTCCCGTTTTTATTTTAATAAAATTTAAACAAGGTAGTGGTATAGGTTAGTAAGAATTTATTTTTTAATCATAATATTTAATGGGAAACACTTACTGATATTTATAAAAAGATTTTATTCCAAACCTATATCGTCTGTTATCTTATCTTTTTTTAAATCGTTTTTATGATAAGAAGAATTAGTAAGTTTTTCTTTAATATCCTTTAATTTAAGTTCAAGATAATATTCACTAGAAATTATAAATGGATGCTCGAGATTTCCAATTTCAAACTCATTTTCCAGTTCTTGTCTAACTTTATCAATGACAGAATCCGTTGTTTTGTCGATTACTAAATCAACAAAATCTCCTATATCTGGATTTTCCTTTTGACTTTCGTACCACTCTTTAGCTTCTCTTAAGATTTTGTCCTTCATCTTCCCCTCACCAAACTATAATTCCCTGTAATATTTACTTATTTATAAATCCTATCCAAATTACCTTTGCTTACATTCTGAATACGCCAGGTTTCCAATCAGGTATGGGTGAATTAAGTGATGCTGAAATGCCCAATCCTAATAACATACGTGTGTCTACAGGGTCGATTACCCCATCATCCCATATTCGCGAAGTGCTATAATACGGACTTCCTTCTGTTTCATATTTTTTTAATATGGGCATTTTTATATCTTTTTCCTCTTTTTTAGTAAGCTCTTTTCCTTTTCTCCATAGTTGATCACGTTTAACTGTCAAGAGAACATTAGCAGCTTGTTCTCCACCCATAACAGAAATTCTAGAGTTTGGCCACATCCAAAGCTGTCTTGGTTCGTAAGCTCTACCACACATACCATAGTTGCCTGCACCAAAAGATCCACCGATTACTACTGTGAATTTAGGTACTTCTGCACATGTCACTGCCGATACCATTTTTGCACCATCTTTTGCGATGCCTCCCGATTCATATTTACTTCCAACCATGAATCCAGTTATGTTTTGCAGGAATACTAATGGGATTTTTCTTTGACCACACATTTCTATAAAATGCGAACCTTTAAGTGCTGATTCCGAAAACAATACTCCGTTATTTGCAAGTATTCCAACAGGATAGCCCATTATTCTAGCAAAACCACAAATTAAAGTATTACCATAAAGTTCTTTGAATTCGTGAAATTTTGAACCATCAATGATACGAGCGATTATTTCACGAACGTCGTATGTTTTTCTGGAATCTTTAGGTATTATACCATAGATTTCTCTTATATCATATAATGGATCCTCTGGTTTTTTAATATCTAGATATGTTTTTTCAGGTCTGTTTAGATTTTCAACGATGTTTCTTGCTATATGAATTGCCTCTAAGTCACCGTGAGCATAATGATCAGATACTCCGCTAATTCTACAATGTATATCCGCACCACCAAGGTCCTCTGCGCTTACCTCCTCACCTGTTGCTGCCTTTACAAGTGGAGGGCCCCCAAGAAAAATTGTACCTGTACCTTTGACTATTACTGTTTCATCTGACATTGCGGGAACATATGCTCCGCCAGCAGTACAAGAACCCATAACTACAGCAATCTGAGGGATGCCCATTGATGACATTTTAGCTTGGTTAAAAAAAATCCTTCCGAAATGTTCTCTATCTGGAAAAACCTCATCTTGCATAGGTAAAAATGCACCTCCGGAATCCACAAGATATATGCATGGTAGATTATTTTTCATGGCAATTTCTTGTGCTCTTAGATGCTTTTTCACAGTCATAGGATAATATGTTCCTCCAGTAACTGTTGCATCATTTGCTACTATTATTACCTCTCGACCATGGACTATTCCGATTCCTGTTACAATACCTGCACATGGTGCCCTGTTTTTATACATACCATGGGCGGCAAGAGTGTTAAATTCCATAAATGGAGTGTCTGGATCAAGAAGTGCGTCTATTCTTTCACGGGCAAGTATTTTATTTCTTGATATATGTAGTTTAATTTTATCCTCGCCACCACCTTTCGACGCAATCGCAATTTCCTTTTTTAAATCAGTTACAAGTTTTTCATAATGATTGAAATTTTCCTTGAATTCTTTACTTGAAGTATTAATATTGCTTTCTATAACGTCCATAAAATTATGCCTCCTCTTTTTTTATAATGTCTATAGTTTTTTGGCCAATTTCAATTTGATCTTTTTCTTTAAAATTAACTTTTTTTATCTTACCGTTGAAAGGAGCTCTTATTAAATATTCCATTTTCATGGCTTCAATAACCATTAAGACATCTCCTTTTTTTGCTATATCTCCATTTTTGATTTTTATGTTTACAATTTTACCTGAGATTGGAGAATTGAGATTTCCTTCCTCTTTCCTTTTTTTGGTTTTTATTGCTCCGGAGAGTTCTACATTTTTTACCTTAAAGACATTTCCATCTGTAAATACAAATTTATCTTTCTTTCCTGTTGTAATCACACTTTTTATAATCCTATCGCCAAGTTTTATTTTCAGATGACCGGGTTTAATCTCTTCAGCTTTAACTTTGTATTCGGTATTGTCATATGTGATAAAATAAAGATCCTTTCTCCGCTCAACTGATACATTGTATACATTATTTTCATGCTCATAGTTTATAAACATCTATTCTTCAGCTCCTATTCTCCATCTTCCTACATGTTTCCATGGGGAGTGAGGATCAGACTCTTTATATCTAACGATTTCCTGTGTTCTTGAATGAATTGAATCATAAACTGCAAGAGCTATTATGGCAGTAATAGGTAAGCCTTCTTTAGAAATTGCCCAATCCTTGAAATAGTTATCAATGAAATGAGTAGTGATGTTTCCTTTCCTAAATTCCTTATGACTAATAACCTTCTGTAAGAAAGATATATTGGTGGTAACACCTAAAACTACATATTTGGATAATGCCCAAATCATTTTATTGATGCTTTCCTCCCTATTTTCGCTACTCACTACAATTTTTGAAAGCATGGGATCATAATATGGAGTTATTTCCATTCCCGCAAAAATGCCAGTATCATTTCTTATATTGGGCCCAGTGGGAAATTCTACTTTTTCTATGGTTCCAATACTTGGTAGAAAACCTTTTGATGGATTTTCTGCATATATTCGACATTCAATGGCATGACCTCGTTGGAATATATCATTTTGCTTGAGTGTAAGTTTCATTCCATTAGCAATTTTTAACTGCCATTTTGCAAGATCAATGCCAGTAGTCATTTCTGTTATTGGATGTTCTACCTGAAGACGCGTATTCATCTCCATGAAAAAAAAGTTAAGTTCTCCATCAACCATAAACTCTACAGTTCCTGCATTGTAATAGTTCACTGCCTTTGCGGCTTTTATCGCTGTGTTACCCATTTTCTCTCTCAATTCGGGATTTATTATTGGAGATGGAGTTTCTTCAATAATTTTTTGATGTCTTCTTTGTACAGAGCATTCCCTTTCAAAAAGGTGTATAATGTTTCCGTGTTCATCAGCGAGTATCTGAAATTCTATATGTCTTGGCTTTTCTATATATTTCTCAAGAAATACTGTATCATTCCCAAATGAGGATTTTGATTCACGTTTTGCACCTTCTATCGATTCTTCAAGTACATCTTCGTTATGCACTATTCTAATACCCTTGCCGCCACCACCAGCAGCAGCTTTAACTAAAAGTGGAAATCCAATTTTCATACCTTCTTTTACAAGTGAAGTATTATCCTGATTTTTTCCATGATATCCAGGTATAACAGGTACTCCTGCTTTTTCCATGGTTTTCTTCGCTGCAATTTTATCACCCATCAGGCTAATAACATCTGGATTTGGACCAATGAATTTAATGTCTTTGCTTTTGCATGCTTGTGCAAAGTCAGGATTTTCTGCAAGAAATCCATATCCAGGGTGTATTGCATCAGCACCAGCATCCTGTGCAAATTCAATTATTTTTAGAATGTTCAGATAGCTTTCAATAGGAGTTGGATCTCCAAGGCTTATGCTTTCATCTGCAAGTTGAACATGTGGAGCCTTTTTATCAACATTTGAATAAACAGCAACGGTTTTTATGCTCATTTCTTGACACGCTTTAATGATCCTTACAGCAATTTCACCACGGTTTGCTATTAGCACCTTCTCAAACAAAATTAATCACTCCATTTTGAATTTCTTTTTTCAAGAAATGCATTTATTCCTTCCCGTCCCTCATCCGAAACTCTTAGTTCAGATATTTTTTTTACTGTATGCTCCTTGTATTTTTCAACGGTCATATTTTGGTATTTATTTATTAAATCTTTTACTTCAATCATTGCTTTAGGACCTGAGGAATGAAGTAGCTTTACATATTTCTGAACTTTCGTATCAAATTCTTCATCTGATGCTATATAATCAATTAGTCCTATTTTGTTTGCATATTCAGAATCAAACTGTTCACCTGTTATAAATAGACGTCTCATATTAATTAATCCAATGCGTCTTACAATATAAGTTGAAATCACAGATGGAATTATTCCAAGGTTTACTTCGCTAAATGCAAATTTCTTACCAGGAGGTGCTATAGTCAAGTCACATACTGCAATAAGACCGATTCCTCCACCGAATGCATGACCATTTATACGCCCTATTACTGGTTTTTTGCAGTTGTAAATGGTTTCGTATAAGTCTAATAGTAGTCTACTGTCCTTGATGTTTTCTTCTTTAGAATAATGAGCCATACTTTTCATCCAATTGAGGTCGGCACCTGCCGAAAAGGACTTCCCATTGCCTGTTAAGATGATTATTCTTGTCTTGTCATCATTACTGAGTTCTTTAAAACAGCTTGTTAATTCTTTCATAAGCTTTTCATTCATAGCATTATGAACTTCTGGTCTATTGAGAAGAACTGTTACTATGTCTTTTTCCCTTGTTAGCTCTATTGTTTCATATTTCATAATTCTCCCCTTAGGAAATTATAATATAATTCCATATCTTTGTGCTGACGATATTAGGAGAAATAAATAAACCTTTCTAAAGTTTTTACATTTATTGTCGAAATATTCTATCTTCCTTTAAAGATCGGTTTTCTTTTTTCGATAAAAGCTGTAACCCCTTCCTTGAAATCTTCTGTTGATGCTGACATTGATGCAGTTATACTTTCAAGTTCAAGGTGGTTTATCATATCGTTGTCCAGACTTTTATTGATGAGCATTTTTGCCTTACCTACTGCTATTGGTGGTAATTTTCTAAACTTTGATGCAAATTCCTCAACTGCATTGTCTAGATCATCTTTATTTACTATTTTGTTTATAAATCCCAGTTTTTCGCCTTCCTCAACAGTGAATACCTTTGAGGTAAGAATATATTCACATGCTCTTTGGTATCCAACAAGTTTTGTGAAAAACTGTGTACCACACCCAGGTGCAAGACCAATTCCAATAAATGCTGTACCCATTTTAACTCCTTTAACTGCTACGATGATATCACATGCAATTGCAAGTGAGAGACCTGCACCAAAAGCTGATCCATTAACTGCTGCTATTACAGGTTTTTCCATAGTTCTCATTTCGATGACACATCTGTGAATTGCTCTTGTTAGATCACGTAGAAATTGTGATTTGTTTTCTGCAACATACATCTCTTTTACATCTCCCCCACCACAAAAACCTTTACCTGTTCCTTTGATAATTACCGCCCTGATACTATTATTAGAGGAGATATTTCTTAGCACATGATAGAGTTCTTCACCAAGTTTAATGTCAAATGAATTAAGTCTATCAGGTCTATTGAGTGTAATATGTGCAATGTTTTCTCTTACCTCAGTTGTTAATGTTATATAATCCATAGATATCAATCATTAGGAATGTTATTTTAAATATAAATTTTGGGAAAAAGTATTAATAAACAGTTAACCATGCCGCGGCTCGTGGTTAACAATGGAATCTGAACTTACTGTTGGAATACTAATTGCATATCTTGCTGTCATTATTTTGATAGGTATTGTTAGTACCAGAAAGGCAAAAACGACAAAGGGTTTCTTCTTAGCAGATCGAAGCCTTGGATGGTTTGCTTTAACCGCAACAATAACTGCAACTACAGTAGGTGGCTCTGCTACCATTGTTGCAGGGGGTCGTATATATGCTCAAGGACTGCCTGCACTTTGGTATGATATTGGTGGAGGTCTGGGTCTTATTATTCTTGGATTGTTTATAGCACACAAAGTTAGAAAAACAGGACTTATTACTCTCCCTGATATCACAGGATCTCTTTTTGATGATAAAGTTCGTTATGCATCAGCCATTTTAATAATAATAACAGAGATTGCATGGATTTCACTCTTAATTCAAGCATCTAGTTTGATACTTTCTGTAGTACTCCCAATCGACTTTACTTTGATTCTTATTGCCATAACTGTTGGTTTT
>DAOWFO010000011.1 GCA_030637965.1 Thermoplasmata archaeon | reverse complement strand
TTTGGAAGGTAAGCCCGGCTCGGGCCTCCTAATAGTCTTCTATAATGAAAAAATGTAAGCAGATGTTTAATTTCCTTATCTTTTCAAAAACCACTATCAAAACTTAGAGTTTCATACATATCAACAGATTTAATGAATTATCTTTCTTTATTCTATCCTAAGAAAATATATTATTGTTTTTTATATAAACTTCAATTTACAGATAATAATTAGAATTTTCGTTTCTTACTTCGATCTAATTTATGTTCCTGCATCCTTTCATGAAGTTCTTTTATCCTTTTTTCTATATGTTTTATAAAAGGGTCGTTCATTATTCTTTGTCCTTATTTTTTATATAAAGTCCATTTTAACAACAATTTTAATAATAATTTCGCCTAGAGGAAGGGTTTTCGATGAATACTAGGTATCCACCGATACTCTTCAGTAAGAACTTCCGGAAAATATTTCTATTTTACTTCCGCTCTCTCTAAGCATATTAATATTTGTTACTCATACTATATAAATATTACCATAAAATATCTAAAAAAACACACATTTTGTCTTAAAAATCTTAAGCGCTATATAATAATACTAAAAATTATAAACCTATTTCTTACTTAGAATATAATTCTTTTCTAACTTCTTTATTATCTGCTTACCAAATACCTTTCCCTTACCATATTCCCAAAAATTCTTGCACTCTTGGTTTTTGCAAACAAAACCCTTTGCAGGTTCACGATAATATAACTTGTTATTGCACAAAGGACATTTATCTTCACTTGATTTTTCAAGTTCTTCAACAGCCATCTTCATATATCTTACATTTAACATGTAAATACCCTTCTAAACAAAACAATTTTTATCTTACATTTCCTTCCAACTTAAATGTCTCCAACCAATGGGAGTCATTTTTTCAACAATTAATCTTCCATCTGAACTTACTGAAAGTCTGTAATCTTTTGAATTTTCATCTCCCATGGGTCCTTCAACAACAGTTGTTAACTGCAACAATTCATCATCTTTTAGTATCAGTTCTTTAACAGTTTTTTCCCCCCGACTTTTCCGTTTCATCTTGCGTTTTTCCGTCTTCTTTTATTTTTTACATGCTTCTTTTTTAACCGTCTCAATTTAGTACTTATTATATCATCTTTTTCTATCTTTTTCTGTTAATTCATTAATGTTTATCGTGTTTTTACATTTTGGACATGCTAAATACCATTTAGATTTACCTTGATAATCCCAACTATTCCCGCAATTTTCACATTTAAGCTTCATGTAAACCACCTTATTTTTATTCTTTTTTCTTTTTTACATACAAAAGATACCAGCAGTTTTTGAATACTATATCTTTTTACCACAAATATTATCCATATATTTAGTTTTATTCTTTAACCTCATCTGAAGAATTGAACCTTTTTAATTCGCGGGAAATTTGCTTGTTCTATCCTAAGTTTTTTATCACTTTGAACCCTTCTAAAATTATCATGATCTCTGCTGGTAAGCAATGTAACAGCATCTCCATTTTTACCAGCCCTGGCAGTACGACCAACGCGATGAATATATTCTTTCGGTGTTTTTGGTACATCATAGTTATATACATGTGATACATTTTTTATATCAAGGCCTCTAGCGGCCACATCTGTAGCAACGAGTACATCTGTTTTTTGTCTTTTTAATCTATCAAGTGATTTAAGTCTTTTATTTTGTTTCATGCCACCATGTATTGCAGAAGCATTAATACCTTGACGCCGAAGATTCTTTTCAACAATATCTGTTTCTTTTCTTGTTGCACAAAATACTATTGCAAGATTTGATGTTGAGTTTTTAAGGAGATGTAAAAGCAAAGAAAATTTATCATTCTGCTTAAAAATATCATAATATCTTTGATTTAATTTATCGGAATCTACAAATGATTTCGTCCTAAAGATCGACGGATTCTTGAGATGTTTTCTTCCTATTCTATATACTTCTTCAGGTATGGTAGCACTAAACATGAGAGTCTGTCTATTTCTTGGAAGATTATGTATTATTCTTTCAACATCTTCAATGAAACCCATTTCAAGCATCTTATCTGTTTCATCAAGCACAAGAACTCCAATACTTTTAAATTCTATAGTCCTCCTATTAATATGATCTAACAATCTTCCCGGTGTTGCAACAACTATATGGGAATCTGATATATTATTGATCTGAGACACGATATTTACGCCACCAAATACACTCGTAGCTTTAAAACCAAGATTTTTCCCAAAATCTTTAAAAACATCAGTTACTTGGATACACAGTTCCCTAGTTGGAGTTATAACAAGTACCTGTAGACCCTTATCCAGTCGAATTTTATCCAAAATTGGTATACAAAAAGCAAGAGTTTTACCTGAACCTGTTTCTGCTTGACCCACTACATCTTTACCTTTAAGTATCTCAGGGATGCCTATTTCTTGGATGGGAGTTAAATCCCTGAATCCAAATTCATTTATTTTATTCTTTAATTTTGTATTAATATTTAGTTTTTCAAAATTCATTTAGTCCTACCTCTTATTTAATAAAATTTTTTTGTTTTTTATTTCAAGAAAATACTCAATCCATGCAGTTCTCACAGTTGGTATTGTTTCTTGGTCTATATGGTTCTGTAAAATATCTTTTAGTTTTTTTGTAGTAGCCATTTGTTTTAGTAATGGAATGCTAATTGTAATTATTCCATTCTTATCTTGTTTAATTTTTTGCTTCATGTAATCTCCTTTATCTTACATTTTTTTTACAATATCTCCACTTATAACCTGGATATCTCATTGATTTATATGCAGATAAAAAATTGTTGAAATCTTTTAAATTTTTAAATCGAATAACTCTTGTTATATCTCCAGATTTTTCATGAATTAACTCTATTGATTTTTTTAAATTTTTTTTATCAACCATTTTATCACTATTATTAATATTTAAATTCATTACTTATTTTAGTTAAAAGAAGCTATTGTTGTTTGATTGTAATATATGTAACATCAATACAAAACTAGATTCATAAAACCTTTTAGTAATGTAAATATCTAGTTTCTATAATACATAGGGATAGTATTTATAATTAACCTATAAATCAGATAACCGAAAAAATAAACAACTAAGGCATAAATTAATAGTAAAATCATAAGAACATTTATCTTATTTTATGTTCTATGAGGCCGCCATCATTATTTTCATTAAATAAGGGTATTTGAATTGTCTTAGTAAATAAAAATCTATTAATTTTTCCCATCCTCCTACCTTCAAAAACCTTTAACATATAATTAATTAATAATGTATCCTAATAAAAAAAATATTCTATGTTATACTGGACATAATATCATTTTTATGCATAACTATATAAATTAGGGAGATAGTGTGGTTATTAGAAAAAAAATAGAGATAAGAGTTTCAAGTTTTCATTATTGAGAGTTATTGGAATTTTTAGTTTTGTTTTTTAACATTCCAGATTTAGTGATCTGAGGAGGTGAAAACAAATGAAAGGAAAAGTAAAATGGTACAATGCAAGAAAAGGATACGGATTTATAGAGGGTGAAGATAAAAAAGATATATTTGTACATCGAAACTCTATTCCAGATGGAACTTATCTAAATGAAGGGGATCAAGTTGAATACGAAATAGAAGATTCCGATAAGGGCCCGCATGCAGCGAATTTAAAGAAGCTATAGAATGTATGAATATATAGTTAGACGGTCATTCATAGGTTAAAAATTAATCTAGTGTAATAAACAAGATTATAAAGAAAAATGATTAAAAAAAACTAGGTGAAAAAATATGACAGAAAAAACAACGAAAAAAAGTATGACAGATGAAGATAAAGCAAACGAAAACACAATATATGTTGGAAATAAACCCCCGATGAGCTATGTACTTGCAGTGGTAACACAGTTTAGCAACAAGGATTCAAATGAAGTCATTATTAAAGCGAGAGGTAGAGCAATAAGTAGGGCAGTAGATACCGCAGAAATTGTGAGAAACAGGTTTGTTACAGATGCAGAGGTAAAAAACATAAATATTAGTACTGAAAGCATGACTAATGAAGAAGGTAGAACCTCTAACGTATCTTCGATTGAGATATACTTATATAAAAAGAAGGGAAAATAGAAAAAGAACAAAAATCTACAGGAGAATATTAATATTTAGTTTTTCTGCGATCTCTTTATAGCGGTTTCGAATAGTAACTTCAGTAACTCCTGCTACATCAGATACCTCCTGTTGTGTTTTTCGTTCACCACAAAGAACCGATGCAATATAAAGAGATGCTGCTGCCATACCGGTTGGACCGCGCCCACTAGTTAGCTCTTGATTTGTGGCTTCACGCAATATCTCCAAGGTTTTTTCTTTTACATCAGCACTTAAATTTAAAACACTACAGAATCTTGAAATATAATCCTGCGGGGAAGTTGGCATCAATTTTAATTCTAATTCATGTGAGATATATCTATAGGTTCTTCCGATCTCTTTTTTAGATACACTTACAGCTTTACTTATTTCATTAAGTGTGCGAGGCACATTGCATTGTCTGCATGCTGCATATAGAGAAGCTGCGGTTACTCCTTCAATGCTTCTACCCCGGATTAATTTCTTCAATGCTGCTTTTCTATAAATCATTGCTGCTGTTTCTCGTACTGTTCTTGGAAGACCCATAATTGAAGAAAATCTATCAATTCCTGAAAGAGCAATTGCTAAGTTTCGCTCTGTAGAATCACTGATTCTTACTCTTCTTTGCCATTTTCTTAATCTAAACAGCTGTGCCCTGTTTCTTGTAGGTATTGATCTACCATACGAATCACGGTTTTTCCAGTCGATCATCGTACTTAACCCTTTATCATGAAGTGTATATGTCATTGGTGATCCTGTTCGTGATCTTTTTTCACGTTGATCACTATCAAATGCACGCCATTCAGGTCCATGGTCAATAATTTCTGCATCAATTACAAGTCCGCAATTATTGCAAACGAGTTCTCCTCTTGAACTATCCTTCGAAATATTTGTACTTTCGCATTCGGTACATTTTGTCAAATACTCAATTTTCTGTGGCTCCCTTTTTATCAAAAAACCATTCACTCCCTCTGATTAACCTACCTATAAAAACTTTCTAATTATGTATTTGATTAATATGAAAATTTGCAATTCCTAAAATTATTTCTGATCCATTTTTTATATTTTTAATAAATTCCTTACAATTATTATTCTCAAAAACAGGTCGTGTAAGAAAACTACATCTAATTATCTTGCAATTTTTTTTTGATTTTTCCTGATTTGATTTGTTTCTTCTACTTTGGTTCATAATTTAAAACTCCATATTATTGTGTAAACAAATAAAAATAAAAACATAAAATTCGATAAAGAATACTAGTTCTCATTTTATAATTACAACTTATAGTAGACAATACTTTGTATAAATAATTATGTATCATTTATGGTGAAACAAAATTGTCAAAGAAAAAAGAACTTAACACACCATTCCAAACTTTCTTAGAAAACCATCCAAATCTATTCCAACTTCTACTACAAATACTGGGACTATAGTAGAAGTTTAAAACCTCTCTTTTTCTTAATTTATTATCAGAACATTTATCTTTTTTATATTTAATTTTTATGTTTCTTTATAACTTTCTGTTATTATGAAGTATAATAATTATTAAAATTGAGATTACAACAAAGAAGAAATATAAGAAAATAAAATCTTTAAGGGCAATAAATGCAGTTAATGATATAGCTGCTACTGTAAATATGGCATATCCAATACTTCGTCCTTTAGATTTAATACTCTCTTTCTGAATAAATTCTACTTTATTCTCAATATTAATTAATTTTTTATCAATTATTTTAGATGTTATCTCAATATCTTTTTTAATTTCTTCAATTTTTTTTATAATTTCATCGTTCGAATATCGTTTTCCTACCATATTAAACAAATTTGGAATAAAAAGAAACCTTATAACCCTATTTCCTATTTAAGGTTGAATTTTATGAGAAAAAGCACTCTTTAAACATTATCTCTTATTATTTCTGAGCTAAATAGATGAAAAAGATATAATGAGTTTTTTACCTTCCTTTACTTAGATTATCATTCATATTATGATAAAAGATTTTTTTTCTATTATACTTTTACACATACATTTCATTTTTTTGTAATGGCAGTAATTGTAACTCTTTCTATTTCAGGAAATATTTCATTAATCCGATTTTTTATTTTTATTTTGATCTCATTAAATTCTTTAATTGTCATATCATCTGGAACTTCTATCTCCAATTCTCCTTGAAAAATTGGACCAGATTTTCTTAATCTTACTATATGAGATGATTTTACTCCTTTTACCTCCTCTGCAATTTGCTTTATACTTGCGCTTATATCAATACATTCTCCATCGCATGCATCGATAAGCATATAGCTACTTTCTTTAATTGCAGCAAAACCAATAAAAACAATAATAATCGCTATTATAAAACCCACAATTCCATCTGCTATAAATATCCCCTGTGATGAAAGTAATAATGCAATAACTGTTAAACCTGATGCTGCTCCATCTTTAATTGTATTAAAAGCTTCAAGTTTTACAGAACTCATTTTTGATTTTTTTGCTCTAACATATTTATAAAATCCAAGACTTAATGCAATAATTGCCGCTATAAAAGCAAAAAAAGCTCCAATAATAGGTGTTTCTAAAGGATGTGGATTAATCAATTGATTATACGATCTAAAAGCAATAAAAATAGCAAGACCAATCATTACAACTGCTGCAAAACCTGAAGCTAAATTTTCCATTTTGTAATAACCATAGTTGAAGCGTTGGTTTGCAGGTTTTTTAAAAAACATTAATCCAATCCAAACAACTGCAGATACAAAACCATCACCAATACAATCAATTCCATTTGCAGTAAGAGCAATACTTTTAGAGATAAATTCTCCGTAAATAATTTGTATTATTCCTAAAAATATTAATATCAAGGTTGTATAACCGGCCAACTTATCGGCTTTTTCAACTAGATTTTCCTGCTCCATTGTGTACACTATGAATAGTAACCAAATATTTTGAATTTACCATCTTATTAACTTTTTAAAATTAAACAGTAGATCAATAATTCTTAAAAAACATTATCTTTTTAATCATTACAGTTTAAATACCAAATTTAAGTATCATGATTAAATGATATTGTTTTTTACTTAGTTAATAAAAAAGTTATTACTGATAAATTAGACTTAACATAAGCTTTTTATATGTATTAATAAATTGTTTTAACTCTTTAGACTTAAGGATATATACTACTTTTCATATATTGATGGTGATTAAAAGGAAATATTTATGGTTGATAAAACTGTTCGTTGTCCAAATTGTGGGAGGATTATGACCTGTTTTGGTAATCCTGGAGAGGTCATAAAGATTACTTGTTCATCCTGTTATTTAGAAGGAAAAGTAACATTCAAAAAAACATTTCAATCAAAGAATATTGCAATAGAAGTAACTAATCTAAAAAAAAAATACGATAATCTTGTAGCTGTTAACAATATTTCTTTTAAGATTAAAAAAGGTGAGATTTTTGCATTTCTTGGTCCAAATGGTGCTGGTAAAACAACAACTGTTGAAATGATTGAATCAATTCGTCAGCCTACAGCCGGCAATATTTGGATAGATGGCAAAGACATTAAGACTTCTTTTAATGATGTTAAAGAAAAAATTAGCATTCTTCCTCAGGAATTTCATTCATTTGAAAAATTAACTGTGAAAGAAACCCTTGTATATTTTTCTAAGATTTATAAGAAAAAAGCTGACATTAACAATATTATTAATGCAATGGACTTGAAGGATGAAGAAAAAAAATATTATAAGGATCTTTCTGGGGGACTTAAACAACGAGTCGGTGTAGCAATATCTCTTGTAAATGACCCAGATATAGTTTTTCTAGATGAACCAACAACAGGACTTGATCCTAAATCTAGACGTGAAGTTTGGGAAGTTATTGCAAGTCTTCGTGATCGTGGAAAAACTGTTTTTTTAACAACCCATTACATGGAAGAAGCAGAATATTTAGCTGATCATATTGCAATTATTCATAAAGGTAAAATCATTGCAGAAGGTACTCTTGATGAGCTAATTTATAAATATGGTGATGAAAGTATCTTGAGAATTCAAAAATCAAGTTCTAAGAAAACTGCTAATATTTTAAAGGAAAATGGTTTCAATGCTTATACAGAAGGGAATGGTGATATCGCAGTAAAAATCAAATATAAAGAACGTATCCTTGAAATTTTATCCATATTAAAACATGAATGCATTGAATACGAAAATATTGATATTAGACGATCAAATCTTGAAGAAATTTTCCTAAAAATAACGGGTTCAAAACTATTGGAGAATGGTGAATGAATTTAATATTTGTTTTTCATGATTTGCTAGCAAATATCAAAGGATGGTTACGTAGCCCTGGTACTGTTTTTTGGACAATATTATTTCCTATTCTTCTAATTTTGATATTTGGTGCAATATTCTCAACCGGCGATGAAATTGAATTAGACTTGGTTGTTCAAGATCATGATGAATCTTTAATTTCAAAAGAGTTTGTTGGAACTCTGAAAAATATTTCAGGTTTAAATGTAATAGTTCTTGATAAAGAGAAAGATCCTAGAGAATATATGCAAGATGAGGATAAATCAGCTTTGCTTGCAATTCCTAAGGGATTAAATACAACATTAATTGAATATATCGAAACACAATTTACTCCCACTGAACAATTTGATGATACAATTAATTTCATATTGTATGTTAATCCATCAGATCAAACTACAATATCAATATTGAGAAGTATCATTAATAGTGTAATTTATAAATTTAATATGAATATTACTGGTGGACAAAGCATATTTGGGATCAATGAGGAAAGCTCAATTACTGAAGATTTTGGATATATTGATTTCTTTCTACCAGGCATAATTGGATTTACAATAATGACCTCTTGCATTTATGGAAGTATTGAACGTAATACTAAATTTAGGAAGGATGGTATTCTACGAAAACTACTTACAATGCCGATAACACGTTCAGAATGGATCCTCTCTAAAATGTTATTTATGTTATTTTTATCATTTATATCCACATCAGTTATTTTAATATTTGGGATTCTGGTCTGGCAAATTAGTATAAAAATCAATCTATTTGTTATCCTCTTGATTATTGCTACAAGTTTCTTATTTTCAGGAATTGGTATGATTATTGGAAGATTTGTTAAAGAACAAGAAACCGCTGACATGGCAGGTGGTGCAATAACTTTTCCAATGATGTTTTTAGCAGGGACATTTTTTCCACTTGATCAAATGCCAGATTTCTTGCAATCAATCGCTCAAGTTTTACCATTATATTATGTTAACGAAGGTATGAGAAATGCAATGATTTATGGGGATTTTGATAAAACATTGTATTTTACAGGTTTTGTATTAGTTTTTTCAGCAATTTTTTTTATAATAGGAGTTTTTCTTACAAAATGGGATGAAGATTAGATTATTATTGAAAAGTAGGATTAATTTTATTTGCCAATAGTTAAATATATTTATTATGAAATATATTAATAATAAGGCGAAAAAATTTCTTAGGATCTGATAAAATGATCATATGTTCGTATAGTGAAAATTTATATACCGAGGAGGAAACAAAATATAATGAATTAGATAAACAATCCTTTATTAATGAAGTTAGAAATCATCTAAAAGAATTAAAAAAAATACCAAAAACCAATAATTCTAGAAAATCTTCAAATGTAATTTATGTTATAATTAATCCCCAACCTGGTCAGGTTCGAGGAGATTGGTCTGTCCGTAAAAAAAATAAGATTTATAGCAATCATAGAACGAAAATGAACGCAATAAATAAAGCAAGAAAAATCGCAAAGAAGTGTAAAGCAACTGTAATGGTTCAAAATATGAATGGTTTATTCAATAAGACTTTTAAACCAAGGGTAAAAAGAAACAATAAAAGTGTTTAACCTATTTTATAGATTAAAAAATAGGTGAGATAATATTTTATAAATTATCAATTAACATTAAAAAAATATAATCCTAGAGGTTAATATCAAAATTTTTTATGTGGACAAGGTAACATCTTATTATTTTTAAAAAAGGAGGGAGGAAGAAAGGATACAGTCTTTGGGAGGGAAAAGGGGGTAAAAAGGACTGCTCCTTTCTATGTTACATATAGTAACGTTATAAATAGTAACTATTTAAACTTTTTGTTAATATATTTTGTAATATATATAATAATAACTTCTCTTATTTTTTATAAAAAGGTAAATTTAGATTATTGAAAAAATCTCTCAACTTCCTTTACTAACAAATAAACCTTCACTGAATCTAGATATGATTATTTTATTGGTTTACAATCCATTCTGCAATATCATCAATAACCTCTTCTTCAACATGTCCTTCAATTAGATACTCAGCATTATTTGGTATCCCGCTACCCTCAATGAAAAGATGATTTAGTGTTTCATATGTTTTTAATGTGACATTTTTATTTCCATAGAATGTTGTATTCCATGCACTGTAATCTCCATCTATTGTAACTTGATAGTCCCTCTCCCCTTGAAGAATTAGAATCGGAACGCTTAAATTTTTAGCTGTTTCTACAGGATTATATTCTGATAGATCTTCCCAATATGTTATAGGAGCTCCAAGAACCATTTCATCTGTGGTTATATTTAGCTCTTTTACTTTTTCCACTTGTTTTATAATAAATTCAAACTGAATTTCTTCATTTTCGTCGATTTTTCCATCAAGGTTAATAAGATAAAAAGTTTGTTCCAAAATTAAATCTTCAAGACCCCGCGTATTACCTGCAAGAATAATAAGTCCATCAATTCGATCGTCTTGTTCTACAATCCGTGGTCCAACCATTCCGCCAAGACTATGTCCCAAAATAAATATTCTTTCTTGATTAATTTGTTCGGATAATATAAGAAAATCAACTGCTGCCATTGCATCATCAATTGTCTCCTCCTGAATTGTAAAATTAGTTAGTGCTGCAGATTTTTCAGAATATTCCTTAGTGCGTTTTTCAAAACGCAGTGTTGCAATTCCTTTTGTAGCGAGACCCCATGCAAGATCTTTGAATGGTTTATTTGGACCGATGCTTTCATCTCTATCATTTGGCCCTGATCCGTGGATTAATACAACAACTGGAAAATGCCCATCCATTTTAGGAATAGTTAATGTACCTGGTAAAATCCATTCTCCAGTACCTATTGATATATTTACTTCCTCGAATACATTTGTGTCAGCATAATCTGGAGGGTTATATTCGTATACAATTTCAGTTGGAACAAATTGTAATCCGGCAATATTATTTTCTTCATTAAACACTATCCTTATATCTAGATAACCAAGTATTGAAAAATTACAAGTTACAAAAACAATATGGTAATTTTCTTCATCTGTTTTTCTTGTTGTTATTATTTCTTTGAATTCACCATATGTAGAAATTAATCCTTCCCAAGCATCTTGTAAATCCTGTACGGGAAGTACAGATTTCATTGTATCATCAAATTGTTCATAAGTTATTTGATAATTATATTGACTTAAATTTTCAACAAAATTAATAGCTTCTTTTTCAAAATCTATCTTCAACTTGTTGTCATCGTTATTTTCTA